>CAYLTM010000011.1:1766-5148 GCA_964386495.1 uncultured Leptospirales bacterium | reverse complement strand
AAGATTCAATCATCCTAAGATCTTCTTCCGAAAAAGCCACGACAACGATTCCAGTTCTTTTAAAAGGAAAATCCAATTCTTTCTGAAGTTTATCAAACGCGAGATTCCCCTGAACTTCAAGACGGGATTTCAGGTATTTAAAGGAAGTGTGAAAACCGCCATGAACAATCCCGGAATTTGCCTTAGATGTTCCAAAAGAGACATCTGCCTCCTTATCGATCAGTGCAATACTTAATTGATAAGATGACAATTTTCGCGCAATTGCGGCCCCGCTTACACCAGCTCCAATTATCGCGACATCATACTTCATAAAACCTCACAAAGAAACGAATTAGATGTTTTTGAAAAATATATATATGATAATCAACAAAAATTTATGTCTTTTCGTATTTTTTTATTCTGAAAAATAAATAGTTACTATAGAATATGCATTGACAAATAATTTTCTAATACATGAAATAAGTTGAATTATGTTCTGGCAGGTATATTATGAGCAGAAGAAGTTCCGTAAACGGGCAAACAGCGGGTGAGGAAATTTTCAATTCGATAAGTCATGGTATTGGTATAGGATTAAGTGTTGCCGGTTTGATTATTCTTGTTGTGCCGTCAGCATTGAAAGGTGATTCCCTTAAAGTATTTTCTTTCAGTATTTTTGGTGCTAGTCTAATTCTGCTGTATATTTCATCAACACTCTATCACGCGTTAACAAATGTGCGAGCGAAAAAAATTTTCCGAATTTTCGATCATTCTGCAATATATTTATTAATAGCCGGCACTGACACGCCCTATATGCTTGTAAGCCTCGGTGGTTTTTGGGGCTGGTCATTATTTGCGGTAATTTGGTTTACTGCTGCCCTTGGGATATTTATAAAATCCCGATATACTGGTAAATTCGATACATTGTCTACTATATTGTACCTGCTGATGGGTTGGATATTGGTATTAACATATAAACAGCTTGCTGCATCGATTCCTTTCATGGGAATTGTTTGGATATTCATAGGCGGCGCGTTTTATACTTTTGGTATTATATTTTATTTTATCGATACTCGTATGCCGTTTTCCCATTCCATTTGGCATTTGTTCGTAATGGGCGGCAGTATTTCATTCTTTTTCAGTATGCGTCTCTATATAGTTTAAAAATTCTAAAACTGATTTAAAACATGCGGGGAGACTACGATGATTAATAAATTGTCCTTATTCAACAGGTTGTCTTTCAAAGTTGCTTCCGCCGTAATATCTATATTATTTATCGGTGCCGGTATTGTTATATTTTATTACATAAATAATCAAAATAAAATTATAATCAATTCAAAAATTAATGTAATCAATGAGGAGAGTGAAATACTCCAAATCGCGATAAAAAACAATATGCTGTCTGGACAAGCTCCTATAGCTGTTCAGCTTTTCAAGGATTTCCGAAGAACAGGTTTTGTTGGTGATGTTAAATTATTCAGAGAAAATGGTGAAGCGGCATTTTCGGACAGTTCCACGATAACCATAGTAAACAGCAACCTCGGAAAAGTAAGGTTCATATCTGATGATAATTACTTTACAAAGGAAAAAGATACTAGTAAGGAATTCGTACAATCCGTAACTGAGATAAATAATAAAACAATTCTCGATGTGGATTCTGATAACAAAAAAATCATTCTCTATTCGCCATTAATCAACCAGCCAAAATGTTCAGTATGTCATGGTAGCGGGCACACAATTCGGGGAGTTGTAAAAATAGCATCCCCCCTAAATGATACATATAATCAGATAAGAACAAACACAATTGTTTCCGCCGCAATAGGCATACTGTCGTTATTACTACTAGCTGTGTTTATTGTTAACTATGTGAATCGGTCAGTAATAAATAAAATAATTTCAATAGGAAATACAGCGGATGAAGTCGGTAAAGGAAATTTCACCATAAAAATCGCGATACGCTCAAAGGATGAAATAGGCAGATTAGCGTCGCAGATGAACAACATGATTGACGGATTAAACGAGCGGTTTAAGCTCACAAAGTTTGTGTCAAAAGCGACATTGAGTCATGTGAAGGATACCGAACATGTGAAGCTTGGCGGTTCGAAAAAAATTGTAACCGTAATGTTTACAGATATACGCAGTTTTACTCAGTATACGGAAAATCATAAACCGGAAGAAGTAATGAGTGTCCTGAATGAAATTATGAACATGCAGGTTTCTGTAATAGAGAATTATGGCGGTGATATTGATAAATTTGTTGGGGACGAAATTATGGCAGTTTTCGAATCCGATGACGCGGTTATGCGGGCTATGAAAGCTTCTATTGAAATTCGAGACAAAATGAAGAAACTATTTTCTGAAAGAGTAGAAAAAATCGCGTTAGGTATCGGGATAAATACTGGTGAGGTGGTTTCCGGAAATATGGGTTCTGACAACCGGTATGATAGAACGATAATCGGTGATGCGGTTAACCTTGGCGCGAGACTTTGTTCAGCGGCGGGCAGCAACACGATAATTATTTCAGATTATTCATATAGTGCAGTGAAAGATTTTGTCAGGGTTAAGGAATACGCACCGATTATGGTGAAGGGTAAAGCTCAGCCTGTAAAAATTTATGTGCTAAAGGGGATTTTATGAAAAATACTTTTTTAATTATTTTAATATCCACAATAATATCGTTTTTGAATTTTTGTTCGACTAAGAATGAAAAAAAATTTACAATCCCGGAAAATTACAAATTATGGAATATGCCCGCTGGCAAGGTATTGGACTATCCGATTCCTGGACACGGAAGCGGAGTCCGGGTTATATACGCGAACAGTGCAGCTTACAATGTTTCAGCGGTAAAAGACGGCGATATTAAAGGATATAAGTTTTCTGAGGGAGCGGTAATAATAAAAGAAATATATGAAACAAAAGAAGCAATCGGTATAACTGAACCTGTATTAACCATTATGGTGAAGGATTCTAAACATGCTAAAAGCATAAATGGTTGGCTCTATCTGATGAAACCTCCGAAAAAAGAAGCCATGATCGTTGAGAGCAGAATGTGTTATGGCTGCCATGAGTCCGCTAATGAAAGACATATCTATTTTGACAAGAACGAGAAAGACGAGTTTAGAGATTTTATTTTTGTTCCGTTCAACAAGTGATGTCATGCCGAATAATTCGGCATGACAAAAAACACTTATAGTTTTTTCAATACTACCATCGTAATATCATCAAGCTGCTTAAAGCTTTCACCAGTATTTATTATATCCTTAATTATTTCTGATGTCGATTTTTTACCGCAATCATTAAACGCTGATACAAGTTTATCTGTACCATATTCAACTTTTAAATTATTCACATCCTTGGAGGATTCAGTCAATCCGTCTGTATAGAGTAACAACGAATCACCGCTGTT
>CAYLTM010000011.1:0-1756 GCA_964386495.1 uncultured Leptospirales bacterium | reverse complement strand
TCCAGATACCATTTGTTTCAACCAACTGAACAGTATCATCTTTTTTTCGGTAGACTAGAATATCCTGGTGCAATCCTGAAAATACTATTTTGCCGTCATCGACACCCGCAAGCACGGTAAGTGTCATGTATTTATTTTCATTGAGGTTAACAATGTTTTCACGAATAACCTGATTGATGATTTTTATCAGAGCTGACGGCTGCAAGTCCGGATGCTGAACAATAACTGTATGAATAGCGGTTTGAGCCATCATCATTATTAACCCTGCTGGAACCCCGTGCCCTGAAACATCGCCGATAACAATCCAGCTCTTTCCGTCACATTGAATGATATCATAATAATCACCGCCGACCTCATCAGCCGGTTTCATATACGCAGAAACATCATATCCTGGAAGTTGCGTGTTTTTCGGCAACAATGCTGTTTGGATTTTTTTCGCGAGTTCCATTTCACCCCATAATGCCTGCATCGCGTCTTTAAGTTTGATGTTTGACGCGTTCAACTCGGTTGTCCGTTCAGTAACCTTTATCTCAAGATTCGACGCGTAATCCGCCAATTGTTTTTCAGATGTAAATATTTTTTCAACCATGTTATTGAATGTCCTAGTGATCAATCCTATTTCATCCTCAATGTAAACAGGAACCTTCACCTGCAGATTACCGTTTTGAACTTCATCAATACCTTTCTGAAGATTCTCAAGCGGATTAATAATCGCGCCGAGAAAGAAATATCTAAAACCGAAAACAATAACCACAATTATCCCAATTAGAAGCAGGAGCAATACCTTAGCTGAGGGATGAAGAAACGCTCTGTATTTTAAATAATCATATCCCGCTATATATGTGGTTCCATTTGTGAGATTGACCTCAATAAAAGATATATAGTGTATATTATTAAGACCCGCTATGAAAAAATGATTACTAGAATTTTTCATCGGTAGAACAGACAGCATCAAGTTGTACTTCAAAGCACTGTCATTTGGTTTTGATTTTTTCATGGTATCTAGCAAAAATGAGATCATTGGCTGAATAGTCTTTGATTTACTTTTCAGCAAAGTTTTCTCAGCATTTTGAAAGAATTTATCGTCATTTGCAATATTGTTAATCGCGTTGTATAATTTGTTAATTTCAGGCTGTATATTATCGATATACATCAATAAATTGTTTTTATCACATTGATCATTATCAAACATTTGGAATAAAACACTTTTATACCCCAGAGAATAATCATCCATTTTTTCAAACAGTGCTTTTAGTCCAACTGACGTAATTATATCCGGCATACTGCGGATAGTTTCGACTAAAGCAACATTCTGAATCATCATTTTTGTAATGTTAATATCAATTGGAGAATAATCATCAGCCATTTTGACCATTTCTAATTCATTTGTACCGTTATAAAATTCTCCTAAAAATATCATATCATCCGGTTTATAAGCTTTTTCCTGATCCTTTAGACCGTAGTAACTAACGCCCTGAAAGACTATTAAAAATGTCGCGAAAGTAATCGCGATAATTTTTGTCATAAATGTAGTTTTATCTTTTGTCGAATTTATGTAAATTATTGATAGAGTAAAATAAACGAATAAACTGGAAAGATCCTGTGAAACCTGATAAATGTCTCTTCCGACAGCACCGGTTTTACTCATAATATTTGTTATTGAGGGTATTAAAATTCCGAAAAAATAGAAACATGTAATAGCGAGTATTGCCCATCTTTCCTTGGTTTTTGTAACCACAAAACGCCAGATACCGCA
>CAYLTM010000010.1:49492-50115 GCA_964386495.1 uncultured Leptospirales bacterium | reverse complement strand
AGAAGGTCTTGTCTGATGGACGGGTTGTTTTTGAAAAAAAGGAAAATGAAGGTTTGATAACTTCAAGAAATTTCGGCGGAACCGCAAATTGGCGGACATGCTATTCATCGGATTCGACCGGTCACAGCATATTGTTTGCCGTCAACAGCGAAGCCGTGCGGCTTAAAATCCCTGTTCTAGACCGTATTGTTATTCTCTCGCTGGTGCTTGATGGCAACCGCTGTAAAGGGGCAGTCGCGGCGGATTTGCGTACAGGTAGTCTGGTGAAGATTATCGCGAAAACAGTGATAATTGCAGCGGGCGGCGCTGGTCAGTTGTATTCTGTCTCTACAAATTCGGCATCGTGTAACGGATCGGGCACGGCGATGGTTTTAAATACAGGTCTGGGTGTTTTAGGAAACATGGAGTCTGTTCAGTTTCATCCAACAACGCTTTTTCCATCAGGAATTCTGATAAGTGAAGCCTGCCGTGGTGATGGAGGATATCTTCGTGATAAAAATAATCACCGCTTCATGAATGATTACGAGCCAACTGCCGGGGATCTTGCCAGCCGAGATGTTGTAGCGAGACGTATAATGCAGCATATCAGCAGCGGTCATGGAGTTCAGAAAGGAAAAAATTCC
>CAYLTM010000010.1:31384-49482 GCA_964386495.1 uncultured Leptospirales bacterium | reverse complement strand
GTGAAAAACACATAAAGGCATATCTTCGCGAAGTCCATACGATTTGTAATGATCTTATTGGTATTAATCCTGTCAAAGAGCTTATCCCTGTCCGTCCGGCTCAGCATTATACAATGGGCGGTATACGAACCGACAAAGACTGCTCGTGTGAAAAATACGGCATATCAGGATTATTTTCCGCTGGAGAATCAGCCTGTTGGGATCTTCACGGGTTTAACAGACTTGGCGGAAACTCTCTTGGTGAGACTATAGTTGCGGGAACAATCGCCGGTCGGTCCGCTGCAGAATATATCTCGAACAATAAATTCGTAATCAACCACGCATTATATGATGAGGAATGTTCGAAGGTGTCATGGAAAATTGAAAAAATGAGAAACCGCAATGACGGTGAAAATGTTTTTGAAATAAGAAGAAAAATCACCGATCTGATGATGGATCATGTTGGAATATTCCGTAATGAAGGAGGCTTGAACTTCGCGTTAATGGAATTGCAGAAGTTGTACCGTAAATCAAAATACGCGGCTGTATCTTCGGTGTCGTCGCGTGTCAATAAAGAGGTTGTTGCCGCTTTCGAACTTAAAGGTTTTGCAAAATTAGCGATATGCGCGGCAAAAGGTGCTCTGTTAAGAACAGAGTCCCGTGGAAGTCACTATAGAGATGATTACTCCGCGAGAGATGATGAAAATTTTATGAAGCGTTCACTGTTTCGATGGAAAGATGATGAGCATGATGAACCTTCTGTTGAATACGAGGATGTTGTTGTAACATCAATGCCACCAGCTAAACGCGGTTACGGGGAAAACGAATAATAATTATATTGACTTTGTAGCTATTGAAAATGTATCTTATCAAATATTTTTCGGGGGGTTCACATGAAGGGAATATTGAAATTAATTAGTGTTATGATATTTGGTGTTGTAATTTGTGTAGTAAAGTGTGATTGCATGGAAGATCCGCAGGATGAGTTCGGTATAAGCATCAATCTGCCGACGGTTGATGGTGGCAGTGTGAACTCGGTCATGGTTGATACTAATGGCGATGGGGTTTTTGATGGTCTGGATATTGATGATGACGGTTTGAGTGACTTGTTTTTTCTTGACGACCCTTCTGATATGTTAGCTGGTGTTGATGTGGATGAAGACAAGCAGGTTGACTTCTATTATAAAGTTGTTAAAAATGGAAAGAATAATGAAGTAATCTTTGTTACCGATAAAAAAATGACTGTTAATAATGTATATTTTACAAAAGACGCAGCTGGTAACGTCAATGGTGTTGATCTGAACGGCGACGGTATTGCTGACAAAGAAATTTTACAGTCAACAACCAAGTTTACCAAGTTCCAATTTGAAGCATCCAGAAATCCCGCGTTGACTACAGACGCTGTGGCGACTGTCAGCAGAACTACAGTGACAGCAGCATTACCTGTAACAAAATCCATTGGCGAAAGTATTGCTGTTACTTCAATGATAGCGTCATGGACAACAACCGGTGATGTGGTGTCAGTGAATGGTGTTACACAGGTCAATGGTCAGACTGCCAACAATTACTCAGCCGGTATAGTGTTTAAGATAAAATCACAAAATGGTTCCGAAAGGGAAACAATTGTAACTATCTCGCACGATGGTAAAGCTCAGTTGGACTCTACGTTTGGTACTGGTGGTAAAGTTATCATGAAGGACTATAGCTCATCATATGGAGCGAGTGTTGTCAATTCTATCGCGATAGATTCATCGTATAATATATTTGCTGCCGGTAATGCCGTGAATAATAGCTACAGCACCACACATTTGAATCTTTGGAGACTGAACTCGGACACAACAGTGCATTCAGCTTTTGGTAGTTCAGGCGTTGTAATTTTTTATGGTTCTTCTCCTCAGATTAATTATGCTTATGGGAATAATATAGCGATTTCTTCAACCGGCAAGTTGTATGTAGCGGCAAACGGTAATCCGACAGGATCGAATAGTTTTATAACAATGTGCTATAACTACAATGGGACAACCTCAGATTCTCAAACAGGTGAAACGTTCAACGGTTCAAATGGATATGTCTCTGAATCACTTGGTTATTCCAATAATTCCAGTCAGAGCATTCAGGTTGATTCTGATGGTAAAATATTTTCAACAGGTTTTCTTGATACAATGGATACCGATATTAAAATTATTAAATATAAAACAGACGGAACCAAAGATACAGGTTATGGTACTTCTGGAATATTAACATTTTCAAACATTGGAAAGTTAGGAGCGAATGAGAGAGCTTATGCTTCCATTATTGATTCTGCTGGGAAACTTACAGCTACAGGTTATACGGAAAACGCTTCCGGTAATAAAGATATGACAATTGTTCGAGGTACGGTATCAGGCGGACAGGACACATCTATCGGAACGAACGGCGCTGTAACGCATAACAGCGCGGCGGGCGGAAATGGTGATGATATCGGTTACGCGATAGCTATAGATTCTACCGGAAGAATTTTAGTCGCCGGATCAAGTAAAAACGCATCAAACAATCTCGATATGGCTGTGTGGAGATATAACAACAATGGATCAATAGATACCACATTCGGAACAGGAGGTGTGGTCGTACATAATAACGCGGCTGGAGGCAATGGCGATGATGAAGCTTTTGGAATAGTACTTCTTTCAAATGGTAAAATTGCAGTTGCTGGCTATAGTAAAAATGCTGTTAATAAAGATATCGCCTTGATATTTTTAAATGATAATGGTTCTATATGCACTGATTTTTCACCAACAGGAACTCTGGTGTATAACGGTCTTGCTGGTGGCAGCGGTGATGACGAAGCAAAATGTATAATCGTTGATTCTTCGAAACGTCTTCTAATTGGCGGATATTCCACAGACGCAGGCGGTGTTAAAAAAGGCATAGTAATGAGAGTTAAATAATTAATTCCAGAGTCAGTTTTGTGATAGATTGAAATTTGTTAACACCCGCCGGTAGGGCGGGTGTTTGACGGTTATAACCAGTATTTTTCCATTCGTTTAGTGAGAGATTTCCTGTAACCTTCCCAGTCGGTGATCGGTTTCTTTGCTATGCCTTCTTCACAAGCGGCTTTCGCCACAGCTACGGCTTCCCACTCAATTACACGGGGATCGAAAGGTTTTGGAACAATGTAGTTTCTTCCATACTCGAATTTCTGACCATTGTAAGCTTTGCTTACGATGTCGGCGACAGGTTCCTTTGCAAGAGCGGATAACGCTCTGGCTGCCGCTATTTTCATACCTTCAGTAATTTTTGGAGATCGGACATCGAGAGCTCCTCTAAAAATATATGGGAATCCCAGAACGTTGTTTATCTGATTCGGATAGTCGCTGCGTCCTGTCGCCATAATCAAATCACTTCTGGATTGCACGGCATCTTCATACTGAATTTCCGGATCAGGATTAGCCATCGCGAAAACTATCGGATTACGTGCCATAGTTTTCAGCATATCTGTAGTAACCGCGTCCTTGACAGATACTCCGACAAATACATCAGCGTCCTTCATCGCGTCAGCTAATGTACGGGCGGATGTCTTCTGTACAAACTCAAGTTTTTCTTTAGTCAGATCTGGTCGGTCAGAATGAATAACACCTTTACTATCGCACATGAAAAGGTTTTCCCTTTTTACACCAAGGGTAATATATAATCTGGCGCATGAAATCCCGGCTGCACCTGCTCCGTTGAAAACAACTTTAATCTCGGATAACTTTTTCCCTTGAATATCAACAGCGTTTAATAACCCCGCACCGGAAATTATGGCTGTACCATGCTGGTCGTCGTGAAAAATCGGAATGTCGCAGATTTTCTTTAGTTCTTCTTCAATTATAAAACATTCTGGACCTTTAATGTCTTCGAGGTTTACGCCACCAAAAGTCGGTTCAAGAAGTTTAACAACTTCGATCATTTTAGCGGGATCCTTCGTGTTAACCTCTAAATCGAAAACATCGATATCAGCGAATCTTTTAAATAGAACGCCTTTGCCTTCCATCACGGGTTTGCTCGCCAGAGCTCCTCTGTCCCCAAGACCAAGTATCGCAGTGCCGTTTGTAATAACCGCGACAAGATTTCCTTTGCTTGTGTATTCATAAGCATCGTCGGGATTTTTCTCAATTTCCAGAACAGGTTTCGCCACACCGGGAGTATAGGCAAGCGATAGTTCCGCCTGAGTTGAACAGGATTTACTCGGAATGACTGAAATCTTTCCGGGAACGGGTTCTCTGTGGTATTTTAAAGCCTTTTGTGTTAATTCATCCATCATTATTTTCCTTATATTTTTTACCCCCTAAATCCCCCAATGGGGGACTTGAAAGGTCAGATCTAATAATATTTGTTATTGTTATAGCATTTATATATTATTTGAGAAAAATTACAATAAATATTTTTCATGAAAGTCCAAAGCCCCCTTCGGGGGTTGGGGGCGTAATACTACTATTACTAATTCCATTAGTTCATTGTGTCCCGTCAATGTTTTTCCCAAAATAATACCCACGAAAGGTCTCTGACACCATTATTCTTGGCAGCATGTGACATAATTAGGTCTCAAATAGGTCTCTGACACCATTTTTATTATGTCTCATATTAATAAAAGGTCTCTGACACCTTTAATTGATCATTTATCATAAAATATGCTTGCATTGTGATAATAATCAAACTACATTGATACATACGAATAAAATAATTTAAGATTGTGGAGGACAACAATGTTTAATTTCATCGTTACTGGTTTGAGGAAGATGTTTGCAGTTTCTTATGGTCTAAAAAGTGTTTATTTTGTTTTTGCTGTGTTTTCGATTTTTATGTTACAGTCCTGTGATTCTTTTGAAGAATTAATAGGAACGGCTGATGATACCGCATCAAATGAATATACAGAATATCAGGTAAAAATGGATGAAGTTGAATCAGCCGACTGGGCTTATTTAACTCAAGATGTTGGAGATTTATATGTTAATAATAACAAACAAGTTGATATGACTTACAGAATTCGGAATAACTGGGGAAATGCCGAAGATTTGACAATATCAGACAGTTATAAAGTACCGCAATTTTGGCAATCAACCGAATATGGGAAACAGCATAAAGCAATTTTTATTACTGATAATACTTATGATGGATCATGGAAGCTGGAGATAGAAATTGCGGGACTTAACGGTAACAAAGTAACCCTATCACAGTTGGTTTTAGGAAACTGGATAAAAGATAACAAACCGGATGCCCTAGAAAGCAAATGGAGAATTTATGATGGAAATTGGAAACTTCTAAAAGAGGGAGTTTCTTCAATTGTTGATTCAAAGGATTATTCTTATGATTTTGATTTCAGCAAGTTTTCGAAAATATATATACAACTTGGAAAAGATAACTGGGACAATGGTATCATATCTTTTTCTTATAAAACCGGTGTTGCTGATGGTGTTTTAGATATTCGTAATGACAATCAGGATTCAGCGACTCCAGAAATTGAAGGTTCTCAACCTAGATAACCGAAAATTCTTTTAACTCTATTGTTTTGTTAATGCGTTGATTTAATAAAACTAAAAGCCCGCCTTGTATCTTTGAAATTGCAAGGCGGGCTTTCTTTTATGAGCTTTTTTTAATAAAAATTAATTTATTTATTAACATATTTTTTTAGGATTGTTTGCATCTCGCCTTTTTCGGACAAGGTTTGTAACGCTTCACTAAACTTTTTATGTGTATTTTCTGAATTAGGTGCCTTCTTTGAAAACGCAACATAAAGAGGTTCCTGTGATACAACCAATCCTTGTGGAACACAATCTTCAAGAGATATATTCAATTTTTTCATTAAGTAAAACGTTACAAGCTCATTATTTACAATATATTGATATCTGTTTCCAGCCAATTTCTTAATCTGTGTTTCTTGATCATATTCAACTTCTTTTTTTAATCCTTTATAATTATCAAATTCTTCACCATATGAATAATCCGTCATTACTCCGACAGTTTTATTATCAAGATCGCTAAGTTTCCAGATTTTTCCGGTAAAAGTTTTATTTGTAAAAATGCGATTTATTTCAAGAGAAAGAGGTGTTTCAGGGTATAATAAAAAACTTTCTCTTTCAGCTGTTTTTAAAAGAGAAAATATCGCGTCAGCACTTCCATCCTGAACCATTATCATCGCTCTTTTCCATGGAATAAATTTTATTTCAATTGGTATTCCGGTCATTTCGGAGGCCTTTAATAAAGCATCAACATCACATCCTACTGGTTTTCCATTTTCAAGATACTCATAAGGCGGATATTCTTCTGTTACAAATAATAGAGTCCCAGCCTTTCTTGTTTCAGTAGAAACCGTTTCATTTTGTTGTTTTTGGTCATCAGTTTTTTTACCGCATGACATAATCAGCGAAATAGCAATTAAGCAAAAAAATACTTTTTTCATAAACCACCCTCTAGATTATAATTTTGATACTGCAGATATTGACTCTATAGTCAGTATGTTTTTATGTCAATAATAATATATATATGATAATAATTAGAAAGTAAGAAAAACTAATACGCTTTTAAATACGGACGGACCCAAAAATTCTTATTTATACCGGTTTCTTCGAGTTTGACAAAAGTGAATCCTTTTTTTCTCAACGATGGTATAGCTATTTTAATGGCTTCATAGGTATTCCAGTCGGGATGATTCATGTGCAATAGAACGATGTCGCCACTTCTGGAATTTAATAATCTTTTAGAAATTAAGAATTTACTACTTTTTTTGCTGAAGTCATAACCGCTGTTTGAAAAATTTGCTACTTCGTAACCCATGTTTTTGATGATTTTTATTCCTGTTTCGTCATACCATGCAGTTCCAGCACGAAAGTATTTTGGTTTTCTACCCGTAAGCCTGAAAATTTCCTGTGCATTTATTTCGACCTCTTCTACCAGTTCCGCCGGGTCAAGGGTTCCTCTAATACCATAAACGTATTGCCCAGCTGTCGTTCCAGGTTTATGTGCAGAGCCGTGATTCTCTATTTCAAAAAGGGAGTTTGCTGCGAGTTTTAAAAATAATTCTTTATTTTGCTTAATCCATCTACCATTGATAAATAGCGTTGCTGGAATGTTTTCCTTTATCAGGTAATTGATCAATTCAGCATCATAACCGTTGCCATTTTTTCCGCCGCACGCGTCAAATGTCAAGGCGATAACATTTGAGCTGGTATTGAGCTTTGTTCTTGGACAGAAAAATTTCCCGGGTTTAACATCGCTGTACTTCGACATTGCTATAAATTTAAGATAATCAATCTCATTTTCTATATTAATGTTTTTTGAAAAAACGTATAAGCTTATAAATAAGAATATTAGTGTAGAACAAAAAAATAAAACTGTTTTATTTATTATCATTTTAGACTGTTAAAGTTTCTCCTGTAATATTTATTGTCCGGTTCAATCAGGCATGCTTTCGAATAGTTTTGAAAAGCATCATCATTGTTTCCTGATGCTTCAGATGCTACCGCGATATTATTGTATGCCGCCGCGAATTCCGGATTTTCCTTTATAGCTTGAAGAAGAAGTAATCTGGCTTCTGAATAATTTCCCTGCGATATTAAATCGGCGGCTTTATTGTTCAGCTGTACATATATTCCCGAATTACTGGATTTTGCTGTAAACTTTTTTTTATAATAACGAACCCATTTTTTTTGTTCACCCGGACTGAGTGTATGACTGGATTTAATTTTACGCGAATCATCTTTTCCAATCAGATCATTCAGATACAGCCTATCCTGAAGTCTGATTGTTTCATAACTCGTACAGGTTATACTTATTAACGAGAAAAATATTATTATCAGCAATTTCATAATACGAACCTTAAAAAACGCCGACTGGGTCGGCGTTTGAATAATCTCATAGCATTCCTATTTTTCTTTCTTTTCTTTTTTAGCTTTACGCTTTTCCTTGATGGTAAGTTGAGGTTTCTTTTTTTCTTCAGCCTTTGCTTTGTCTTTTCCTTTTGCCATAAATATCCTCCAAAAAAATATTTTATTCAACAAACTCTAAACCGCATCGTCATTTATATTTTGACGGCACTAGCATATATTCAAAACATTTTAATAATTAGTCAATAAAAAAATTTGAAAAAATACCGAGAGCTTTCAAATGACTATGTAACTGATATTTTTCACTTGACATTAATTGAGGCAGCACATGCATAATTAATATGATAATAAATTTTGTGGTGTTAAAATGAGAAATTGTATATTAGCTATATTGATACTGATCGTTTCAATAGTACCGGCATATTCAAGCTATTATTCCGACGGCTGTGCGAATTATATAAGAAAGAACTATGATAAAGCAAGAGAATCATTTTTAGCGGCAGTTGTAGAGAATCCTTCCGATGGAAACTCTTACTATTTTCTTGGGGAAATTGAAAAGCTTCAGGAGAATTATTCTGCGGCTGTCGGATATTATTCAAAAGCCGTTTCTACAAAAAAGATTAATCCGAAATATCAGAAAATGGCGTACTGGAATATAAAAGTTCTGTCAAACCATAATACCGATTATAAAACCATTATTAGAATGAACAAGAATGTTTGGGATAAAACAGGAGACAGAGCAGCAAAGGAGTCTGTTGACAATATTATTAATAAACTGATTTGGTCAAATGATGAGGCTGCGATTAGTCACTATAATTCTGGATTAGAATATAAGAAAAATGGTAATATGTCTGGAGCTTTAACTGAGTTTTCTAAAGCTCTTCGTGAAGATAACACTTTTCTCGCGGCAAAGTTCGAAACCGGATTAATTATGTTTAAGCAGGGAAATTCTGTTGGAGCTATTTCCAATTTTCGTGACATAGCCGAGAAGATACCTTTTTACGGCGAAGTTCATATTCTTTTGGGTAAAATATATTATAGCATACAGAACTATGATGACGCGATTGTGTTTTATACAAATGCTTTAGAATATGGTCTGCTTGTTAAAAGCGAGCGTTACGACGCGTTATATGAAAGGGCGGTTTGTTATTATAATATTAATGAATACGATAACGCGGAGAATGATATTCTCAAGGCATTGGCAATCAACCCGAATAATGTATCAGCGTTGAACATATCCGCCGCAATATTGATAAAGAATAAAAAATATGATGACGCGTTAACTATTTTGCATAAAATGGAGTCTGTGAAATCGACACCTTCGATATTGTATCAAATTGCGGGATTATACTTTGTAAAAAAAGATGATAAATCTTTCGAGTATTTTGAAAAACTTTTTAATATGCGCGGAACAATTCCTAAAAATGATGTGGTTGTGTATCATAAAGGATTTTTGCTGCTTGCTGAAAATTATTATAGTAAAGATAATTTTAAGAAATCCGCGGAAGTGTTTACTGTGGTGCCTATAGAATCCCGCAGCTATATTCAGAATATTATGAACGCGAAAAGTTTATTGAATACAAATCAATTCACTAAAGCCACTGAACTTCTTGAGAAAATAAATTTAAAGGCGGAGGATAAACCGCTATTATGTAAGGGTTATATTAAAACTAATAATAACGATAAAGCGAAAAATTTGATGTCTGCGATTTTAATGAAAAATTCCGAATTAAAAGATTCTATAATAAAGGATCCTGATTTGAGTATTCTTGTTCAGCAGATTGAAAAAGAAAAAGAAGAAAAACAAAAAACTCAGAATACGTTGAAGCCGATACCAACTACGGAAAATATACAAGCGGTTCCGAAAACAGAAAATAAAAATAATAAAACCGATAAGCCTGTTGACAAAAGCGAACCCGCTGCCGTTATTAAGGATCCGGAAAATGTTAAGAAAGTTGAAAATCCTGAAAAAATTGAAAATAAGGAAAACACAGAAATAAAAAAAACGATTCCGGATAAACCTGATACTGTAGAGCCGGCAAATGAAAAGAAAGGTAATTGAAATTTATCCGATGATTACGGCTGCATTATTTTTGTCAGCTGTTGTTTTGTTTCTGTTTGAAATTTATATCATATTGAATGTGATAATAATTTTACTTGTTATTATGGCTTTGTTTCGTAAAAAAGGAAATTGTACAGAAAATTACCTGGTAAATGGGCTCGGTGCAATATTTTATCTTTCTGTGAATTTATTGTTTGTTCCTGTTGGTCTTTTTGCCAGCTTTTTTACATCAATTATTTGGATGAAAATAGTTTCTGTTAAATCAAGATTCTTTACTGGTATAATAATTAATGCTTCATTATTACTGCTGTTTATTTATCTCTACAGGGGCGGTTTCATTGGTAAATTTCAAGAAATCATAATCACCAGAGATTTGAATGCTGTTTTCATTGTGGTTGTTTGCGTGGTTTATATTTATGGTATTATTTGTAAGAGATTACAAAGCCGGTTATTAAGTATTTTTCAGGAATATTTATTTATTATTCTGCGTGTTTTGGCATTCACCTTTTATGGATTCATTGCTGTACAGCACAATTCAGTAAATAAAAACAAACAAATTTATGCAGCCCTGTCAATGGGTTTGTCCGCTGTTAATTATGCCGTTTTTATAAAAATGGGGTATTTTGTTTCTGCTATTACTGCAGTATTGCTGTCCTACATACTATACGTTACAGATAATTATTTTATAACCGATGAGAAAATTTATGATAGAAATAAAAAATCTTTCAGTCTGCATTGATAATAATAAACTAATAGATGATGTTTCCTTTGTATTGCGTGAGGGTGAGATCGTCTCGGTTATTGGACAAAATGGTTCAGGTAAAACAGTATTGCTGAGGACTATTGCCGGTTTAGTAAAAAATTACTCGGGAAACATAATTGTCAATTCCGGACTATATGGTAATAAGAAAGAAATGACAGCCGCATATTTTCCTGATTATTCTGATATAGATAATGATGAAACGGTTTATAATCACGCGATATTTAAGGTAATGAAAAAGAAACCACTCTGGAAGACTGTCAATGTGTTGGAAATAGAACGTGTCAAAAATTTACTGAGCGATTTTGGTTTAAGTGAATACTTGAATAACTCTACAAAAAAACTTTCCGACTCAGTTCTTAAAATGCTATATATTAGTGATGTCGTCTCGTCTGGTAAAAAATTACTTTTAATGGATAATCCTGATACTGTTCTCGATTACAGGTGTCAGAATATTTTAAGAAAAGAAATGCTCAAGTTTGTTATGAACGGTACTGGCGGTATAATTTTTACAACCAATAATGTTAATTTTGCGGTTCAACTGTCTGACAGAATTATTGTATTGAAAAATGGCTGTATACACTGTTCCGGTACGGATGATATTATTTCCGAAGAGTTAATCAGAGAAATCTACGGCTGTGAATCTTTTGTAAATAGAAATGTGATAACAGGTAAAAAAGAAGTTTATGTTAACTATATTTAGTCAATTTATTGATTTATGATCAATCGCATAGTCGGTTAAAGAATTTGTAAAATGACATTCAGTCTGACGATTTAACTTCGACATCCTGATTATAAGTATTTACATATTTTGAAAATTTTACGAAGTGTAATATTTTAATTTCATTCCGCCTTCTTCAACAGAATTCACCACATAAAGTACTTCATATGATTTAGTAATTTCTATCATAAATTTGAATTGTTTAGATGGTTTCAAAAGGAAAATTCTTTTTTTATAATTTTTTGCTTCAAGAGAAAAATTTATGAGTGTATTCAGTCCGGTAGAAGTAACAGCGTCAATGTTTTCAAGATTGATTATTATGTTGTTTTTATCAATAATGCTGCCCATCAGTTTTTCAAAAGTTTCAACTGACGCTATTGATAGACTTCCGGCAAGATTCAGAAGTTTGTAATTTTCTTTGTTTTCTATTGAATAACTAAAATTCATTATATCCACCCAGTTTTATGATAAATTATTTCAGGTTTATTGTTCTGTAAAATGTTACATATGACACTGTTCATCGCGGGATAAATTGTTAAATTAGTAATTTCGTCGTGTGAGAAAAAAGAGTAATTGTGGAGCCTTTTGTCGTTTCCAAGTTTGTAATCACCGCTAATAAATGTACATTCGAAAATGATATTGATTATGTGCCGTTTCCCGCATGGTGAAATTGATTCGGAGCAGTATATTATATCACCCGGCTGGATTATTATTCCTAGCTCTTCCACGAATTCCCGAGCTAACGCCTGAGGAAGATTTTCACCGTAGTTAACTCCGCCGCCCGGCAGCAACCAGTATATATTATCTTTTTTTTTATGGGCAACCATCAGGACTTTCCCATCGGAAATAAGTAATCCAGCGGCACGAATTCTTATCTTATTTTTTATGGTAGTTCTCCTTTATTTATGTCTGGTGAATTAATCACCCGAAATTATTTAAATACTAATCGTACCTTTATTGATGCCTTTAAGTGCCATACGGGCGGCTTCAATTTCAGCTTTTCTTTTACTGCTGCCTTTTGCCGTTGAAATTGTACGATTGTTGACGATCAGTGCGATTGTGAAAATTTTCTCATGATCTGGACCTTCTTCTGACAAAAGGCTGTAAACAGGTTTGTCTTTATATTTTTTTTGTACGATTTCCTGAAGGGTTGTTTTCGGATCCCGCATGGTCGGAATTTTATCAACCTGTGTTATATGTTTTTTAAAAAGTCCCAATATGAAATTTTTCGTATAACGGAGACCTTTGTCTATATATAACGCACCAATAAGAGCCTCTACAGAATTTGCCTGTATTGAAGCACGGGTTCGCCCGCCTGAGTTTTCCTCGCCTTTCCCCAAAAGTAAGTATTCACCAATTGATAACTCCTCCGCGATATTTACAAGCATATTTTCAGACACGACTGTCGCCTTGATTTTTGCAAGATTTCCTTCCTGATAATCTTCAAATCGTTTGAAAAGATATTCATTAATAACCAGTGCCAGCACAGAATCTCCAAGATATTCCAACCGTTCATTGTCTTTAACTTTAATTTCGCTTTCATTTACATATGACCTATGTGTTAAAGCGCGGTTTAACAAGTAAACATTATTGAATTTGATATTTATCAGACTTTGAAATTTGTTAAGTTGCTTTATTCTTTTTTCTTCCGTGTAGACAATAAATGACATAATATTTCCTTTATAATGGTTTTTGGGTTCCATTGTTATTATCGGCATAATTAGAATTTTGTAGATTTATATTGATTATTTTTTAAGATTCATATATTGTTAATCTCCATTAAAGTCTAATATAATTTTTATATTGACAATAAACTTTAGCACGGTTAAAAAATATTTTAAGTGCAACTTATTGTAACTATTCGAATTTATGTAAAGGTTTATGGAATTAGTTATATCTTTATGGAGGACTTATGAAAAAATTTACTTTTGTATTTTTGTTTATAACTATTATTACTTTTGGATGCGGTAAAAATCCTATCGCTGAAGATATTGCGGAGAGAGCAAAACTTTTTGTGGCGAAGGATCTTTCAACATCTCCACTGCAGAAGAATCTTTCTGAGTGGGAAATTGTTGTTGTAGATAAACTAATCAAAGCGTCTGAATATATGGATCTTGCTTTCTGGGAACAGGTTGACCCCGAAGGAAAAATTATTTTTGACAGTTTTGCGAATTCCAGTTCGCCAGAAATTATCGCCGCACGTCATATGATGGATGTTAATTACGGCAGATGGGATCGTTTTCGAGAATTTGAAATATTTGTGGGTAAAACAGCTAAACCAAAAGGCAGCTATGTGTATCCCGCTGATCTTACTATTGAAGAGCTTAATAAATATATCGCCGCTCACCCTGATCAGGAAAAAGCTCTTATGAGTCCTTTCACTGTTGTTAAACGCAGTGGTGCTAATCTTGAGGCGATACCTTATCATGTAGCCTACGCGAAATATGTTAAACCGGCAGCGGCGCTGATTGAGGAAGCGGCGGTTATCAGTAAAAACAAATCTCTTAGCAATTATCTGTATCTGCTCGCTAAAGCTTTGTTGACTGATGATTACTTTGAAGCGAACATGGCGTGGTTGGATTTAGACGGAAATATAGATTTAAGCTTCGGTCCTCATGAAGTTTATGACGATCAGCTGACTGCTCAAAAAGCTTTTTACAAAGGTAATGTTCTTATTGTCGATCAGAACGCCGCCGCTCAGTTTTCTGAGTATAAATCCAGAATTGCTGAACTGCAGAAAAATCTTCCTGTTGACGGTAAGTTCAAACCGGATCAAGCTGGAACCATGACTCCGATGATTCTGGCGGATGACATCCGAAGGGCTGGGCAGCAGCGATCAATTATGACATCTGTAGCATTTAGTTTACCGAATGATCCTAAAGTTTGGGAAAAGAAAGGTTCAAAAAAAGTTATGATGGGAAATTACCTTTCTGCCCGACGAACCATTGTTCTGGAACCGATGGCGGCACTTGTGCTGGAGAAATCTTCCGCTGATACTTTGACCGCAGACGCTTATTTCACATGGGTTTTAATGCATGAGATTACTCATACTCTTGGACCGCGCGAGGTAGTAAGGGATGGTAAAGCATTAACTGTCCGCGCGGCTATGGCCAAGTTCTATTCTCCAATTGAAGAGGGGAAAGCCGATATCGGTGGTCTTTATAATCTGCCATATCTGATTGAGAAAAAGGTTGTTAAAGGATCGCTGAAATCGCATTATGTGGGTTATCTGGCGGAATCTTTACGTTCAATCCGTTTCGGCATGGGTTCTGCCTATGGAATTATTCGTTCTGCGGCATGGAATTTTTTTATTGATGAAGGAGCACTGGTGTATGATTCTGCAATAAAAAAATTTATGGTTGATGAGGATAAAATGACCCTTGCTGTGAAAAAGCTCATTAACATATTGATAACAATTGAGGGAACTGGAGATTTGGATGCCGCTGAAAAGTTTATTAATAAGTATGCTCCAGTCCGTGATGAATTAAAGAATCTTCTTGAACAGGCTGATAAAACTGTCCCTCTCGAATTTGTTCCTGTTTATGTTAAGCACTGAGTTTTGTTATGTTGACCATGATTTAACTACAGACCGGTTTTGGCTTGACAAATATCGTTCTCTAAAAATACAATTAGTTCTTGTTAAATTGAATTAATCACCAAGAATTAATTGTAATTGATATATAGAATTAATAATCGGTCTGTGGAGTAAGAGTATGAATAATAAAAATGATGTTGTTTTGGATGCGGATAATCTCCTCAAGCTTCCCCGCCGTGTATTTATGGTCAGTGATTTTTTCGCGTATGCCGTAAACATACCTTTGACCGTTGGTCTGATATTTTATTTTCTGGGTATCAGTGGTGCGAAGCTTGCCCTGTTTTCAGTTATTGTTGCCGCCCCGATATCTATCGCGGCAATAGTTACTTTTTTTCAGATACGTTCGCATTTTAAACCAGTAATGATTTACTTGCGGAAGGTTCTTGAAAAACGTGAGTTTACGGATGAGGAATATTTCGCGGCTAAATTAAGATTTTTCTCGACAGCCAAATCTCGAGCTGTTAATGCGGGTATTCAGTGGCTGCTTCTAATGCCGATCGCGTTGGTGCTCTTTATAATATTTTTTAATCCGCCGATGAATGTTCGAGTAGTATTCGGATCGCTGCTTGTAATAAACGCGTTGTCTGTTTCGGTTTATTATTACCTCGGTATTGATTATCAGATTCGCAAGTTCGCACAGTCCGGTATATTTTCGATAAAGTGCACCGATGACAACAAGATACCTTTCGCGAAGACAAGTACTATTTTGTCGGTAATGATTATTTGTTTAACATCATTAATTTGCGCTATGATGGTTCCTGTAATATATATGATTATTTATTCTTCTTCGTTTAATACTATTCAGTTGTCAGCGAAATCCTTTTCAGAAAATTCTATAACAAAAATTGAAAAATTTACTGATGATTATTTTGCTGTAAACGCGGATTCCAACGTGTTGCCCATTGACGCTTTAAAGACTGTTATTGAAACAGTTCCCGGTTTTTCTTATATTGCGGCGGATAGTAAAGGGTTAATCATTGCAGCTAGTCCTGGAATAGAAGGTGATACGTTAAAAAAACTGGAATATCACAAAGCGATTACGTCATCATTTATGGAAATGGTTCCATTTGTTGACGGCAATACTCATAAATTTTCTTATGGTTTAAAAAGCAATAATGGCAACTTCCAATTTTTTGTGATTATAAACGCTTCGATTATTGAGAGAACTCCTTTGTATGTTGTATTGTTCACAGTCATTTTTCTAATTACCGGTCTTGTTCCTGTTGCATATTTAATGCATCGTATTATCGGATCGAGATTGAATCCGCTCGCTGAATGCGGAAGAGTCCTTGAGATGGTCGGCTCTGGAAAGCTTACTGTTCAGTTGTCTAATCACACAAGAGATGACATTGGTTTAATAGTAACAGCCGTGTCGGAATTCAGCGGAAAACTGTCTCAGATAATTACCAGAATTAAGGAAATTTCAGCGGAGCTGGCATCGGCATCAGGTCAAATGTCTGTAGCGACAACATCATTTTCCACAAACGCACAGAGTCAGGCGGCATCGGTTGAAGAGACCACCGCGATTGTTGAGGAAGTTAACGCCGGGATGTCGAATGTCGCGGGCGGTACAGACAAGCAGTTTGAAAGTATTACTGTTCTTGGTGAGCATATCGCGACTCTTTCAGCTCAGATCAATAACATGAATAAATCCATCCAGGAAACAGTTGTTGTAAGTAACGATATATCAGAAAAGGCGGCGGCTAGCGGTGATTCTATTATGTTAATGGAAAGAACAATAAAAAGCATCGCCAGCAGCTCAAGTGAAATGACAGGCATAGTCGGCATCATAAATGATATATCCGAGCAGATTAATCTGCTTGCCCTCAACGCGGCGATTGAAGCGGCAAGGGCAGGGGAGACCGGCAAAGGATTTTCTGTTGTCGCGGATGAAATTTCTAAGCTGGCGGATCAGACAGCAAAAAGTATTAACGATATAGATAGATTGATAAAACAGAATAGCGGTGATATTAAGACTGGTCTTTCAAGTATTGATAAAACCACAGAAACGATTAGAGCGATAATTGATGGTGTATCTTTAATCAGTAGTAGAATGAAGGTTCTTGAAGAGATTATGCGAGCAGAATCGGTATCAAAAGATAAGGTTGAAAAGGAAACAGGCAATGTCAAAACACGATCCGGCGAGATTCGTATAGCGACTGATGAACAGCGCCAGGCTATGGAAGAAATTATGCAGACAGTGACAAGCATAAATGAATTGACTCAGGCAAACGCCGCCGGAGCCGAACAAATGTCCGCAAATTCCGATATCGTTGAACGAATGGCGGAAGAACTTAAAGAAAAAACTGATTTTTTCATTGTTGGATAATAAACATATCATAAATTAAAATAAACGGCGGACTGGAGGGATTATGGCTATGGAAAAGAATAAATTAATTATCGCGAAATCACAAAAAGATATTGGCATAATACCATCGATGGCGAATCGTCATGGTCTAATAACCGGTGCGACTGGTACAGGAAAAACAGTGACTCTACAGGTACTGGCGGAACAGTTCAGCTCTATAGGCGTGCCTGTTTTTATGGCGGATGTCAAGGGTGATCTTTCCGGCATTGCCGCGCCGGGTAAGGACAGTGCTAAGCTCACGGATCGTCTGAAAAAACTTAACATTGTTGATCACAACTTTGAAGGATTTCCCGTGGTATTTTGGGATATCTTCTCGAAGCAGGGGCATCCTGTACGCACTACTATAAGTGATATGGGACCCTTCATGTTAAGCCGTCTTTTGAATCTCAATGACACTCAATCTGGAACGCTGAATCTGGTTTTTAAAATCGCGGACGACAAGGGGCTGCTTCTTCTTGATATGAAGGATCTCCGCTCTATGCTCCAGTTTGTTGGCGATAACGCGTCCGAGTACACCACCGAGTATGGAAGGGTTTCTACAGCCAGCATCGGTGCTATTCAAAGAGGGCTTCTTGAGCTGGAAAGTCAGGGCGGCAATGAGCTGTTTGGTGAACCGGCATTAAATATCGACGATCTTTTACAGACTAATTCCGCAGGAAAAGGATTTATCAATATTATGGCTGCGGATACATTGATTAATTCACCGAAGGTGTATTCAACATTTTTGTTATGGTTATTGTCGGAGCTTTTTGAGAATCTTCCAGAGGCAGGC
>CAYLTM010000010.1:30350-31348 GCA_964386495.1 uncultured Leptospirales bacterium | reverse complement strand
TCCTCTCAATTCTTCAGGCCGGTGGATATTCCCTATGTGAAAAAATTGAACAGGTGGTTAGATTAATTCGCTCGAAGGGAGTCGGCGTGTATTTTGTGACGCAGAATCCGTCAGATATTCCCGATGAGATTCTAGGTCAGCTTGGTAATAAGGTTCAACATGCGTTAAGAGCCTTTACCCCGAAGGATCAAAAAGCTGTGAAAGCAGCGGCACAGTCTTTCCGTGTTAATCCTGCCATTGATACAGAAACCGCAATTACCGAGCTTGGTGTCGGCGAAGCTCTTGTATCTTTTTTAGACATTGACGGCAAACCGGAAATCGTTGAGAAAGCCTTTATTGTTCCGCCGAAATCACAGATAGGTCCACTGACAGCCGATGAAAGGTCTGTGGTTGTTAATTCATCACCGGTGAAAGGTGCTTATGAAAAGATTTTAGATAGAGAGTCGGCTTATGAAATTCTAAAAGCTAAAGCGGAGAAATTCGTAAAAACTGATAATAAAAAAGAAACTGTTTCTGCAAAGCGTACTGCCGACAATACTGGTAATGCTGTCGTGGATGCTATGCTAAAGAGTGCAGCTCGAAGTATCGGGAGCAGTGTCGGTAGACAGATCATACGTGGTGTTCTTGGTTCAATTTTGGGCGGGAGATAGTAGAAGTCGTTATGCAGGTTTTAATGAGTTAGCGACTACCTGATAAAAAAAATTCGGAGGTAAATGGGCGACATGAAGTGGAAAATATTTCTTCCCGCAGTGGTTTTTGTTTTTCTGTCGTTTTCATGCAGTCCGGATAATGACATTAAAACGATTGAACTGGATCCTGCTGAAAGGCAGTGGCTAACAGAACATAAGGATGATATATATTTCGCTCCTGATCCTTTTTACTCACCTTTCGAGTATTTTGATGAAAAGGATGGTGTCACAAAAGGTCTGGCTAATGACTATCTTAATCTCATCGCGAAAAAAACGAATTTAAAAATCAATGTTATTAGGGCTGATTCA
>CAYLTM010000010.1:28544-30340 GCA_964386495.1 uncultured Leptospirales bacterium | reverse complement strand
GTTACTCTAGATGATCTTTATGGGAAAAAGGTTTCGCTAGTACGCGGATATGCCATAACTGAATATCTTTTAATAAATTATCCAGACATTGATTATGAAATTGTTTCCACCGATCTTAATGCTATATTGAATGTCTCCTATAATGTAACAGATGCCGCTGTAATCGATCTGGCTACTGCTTCATATATTACCGAAAATGAGGGTATAACAAATGTTCGGGTTGCCGGTGACTGTGAATTTCCAATTCGTTTAGCGATAGGTTCGAGGAAAGATTGGCCTGAACTAAGCAGTATATTGAATAAAGGTCTGGCTGCAATTACGAAAGATGAACATCTCGAATTACGCAGAAAATGGATAAGTATTGATAATAAAAATATTTACACATATTGGGAGTTCCGTGCTGTTCTGATTGTTTTAAGTATTATTCTAATAGTTCTTGGATTGACAGTTATTTGGAATAAACAACTGAAACGACAGACAATAATTCGCACATTGAAATATAAACAAGCTGAAGAAATTATCCGGCTTAATGAAGCACGTTTAGAAGGTCTTCTTAGGATTAATCAGCATCCTACTGACAATATTCAGGAGCTCCTCGATTACGTCCTTGGAGAAGCTATATTGCTGACTGGCAGTAAAATCGGATATATTTACTTTTATGAGGAAAGCCGAAAGGAGTTTATTCTGAATACATGGTCTAAGGATGTAATGAAGATCTGTACTGTTACTCAGCCGCAGACAATTTACAGTCTTGATAAAACCGGTATTTGGGGTGAAGCTGTACGTCAGAGAAAACCCATTGTAATTAATGATTTTGCCGTGCCAAATCCGCTTAAAAAAGGTATGCCTGAGGGACACGCACCATTGAAAAAATTTATGACAATTCCTGTTTTCTGCGAGGGGAATATAGTAGCTGTTGTCGGGGTAGCCAATAAGGAAGATGATTACAAAGAATCGGATATTCGTCAGCTAAATTTAATGATGGATGCGGTTTGGAAAATTGTACAACGTAATAAAGCGGCAGAGTCACTAAGGGAAAGTGAGCAGAAATTCAGGGAAATATTTAATGCTACATCGGAAGCTATATTTATTCATGATTCTTTAACAGGAAAAATACTCGACGTAAATAATACCACGCTTCGAATGTATGGTTACGATTCAAAAGATTCCTTAATTGAAATGAATATTGGTGACCTTAGTTCCGGTCAGTCGCCATATAGTGAGCATGAAGCCTGTAATCTGATTAACCTTGTTCTTAGTGAAGGAACCAAACAGTTTGAATGGCTCGCCAGGAAAAAATCAGGAGATATATTTCCCGTAGAAGTTGCTTTAAGTAAAACTGTTATTTCCGGTCGCGTTTGTATAATGGCGGTTGTGCGAGATATAACAGAACGTAAACAGGCTGCTGAAAAAATAAATATTCTCCTAAAGGAAAAAGATATTCTTTTAAAAGAGACTCACCATCGGATTAAGAATAATATGGGAGTCATTAAAACCCTTTTATTGTTGCAAATGAATAATCAGGATAATAACGATGTGCGGAATATCCTTAGTGACGCAGCTGGGCGGGTTCAGAGTATGCTTGTATTGTATGATAAACTTTATAGGTCTGAAACGCATTATGAGCTGGATATTAAGGAATTTCTACCACCACTGATATCTGATATTATCAGTTTATTTCATAAATCCTCTAGCGTCGAAGTAAATGTTGATATCGATAATTTTGTATTAAACGCCAGACTACTATCTTCAATTGGTATAATAATCAATGAGTTGAGTATGAATTCTATGAAATA
>CAYLTM010000010.1:24840-28534 GCA_964386495.1 uncultured Leptospirales bacterium | reverse complement strand
ATATGCTTTTATTGATGATCGTTCCGGTTTAATCAGTGTTGTTGTGCATAAATATGATGATACTGTAACCATTATTTATTCCGATAATGGAATCGGGTTGCCTGAGAATATTGATCTGGAAAATAATACAACTTTTGGACTACAGCTTATTAGTATGCTAGTTAAACAGATTTCTGGTGTGATCGATATTGAGCGGGGGAACGGCTCTAAATTTATAATAAAATTTACGCTTTGATATCCGAATCCCCAAAGTGAAATAATTTTTACGGCTATAATCCATCCCTTTAATCGATAAAATGGTCATTTTTTAAAATTTCCTTGAAAAACTTTCGGTTGATAATATAATTGGTTGAAAGTCATATTTTTGCCGGGTGATTATGGGAAAAAAAGATTCAAACAAAGACTCGTCACTTTCATGGTATCTGGATCAGATCAATAAGATACCTTTGCTGTCTCGCGAGGAAGAAGATAAATATGCCCGTTTGTCTCAATCCGGAGACGAGAAGGCTAAGGAGATTCTGATAAAATCCAATCTTCGCTTTGTTGTTTCTATTGCGAAAAAATATCAGACAAGCGGAATATCTCTTCTAGATCTTATTAATGAGGGAAACATGGGGCTTATTAAAGCCGCAGAGAAATATGACCCTGATATGGGGTATCATTTCATTTCTTATGCTGTCTGGTGGATTAGGCAGTCTATACTTCATGCTATTTCTCAAAAAGTATCGCTCATTAGGATTCCCATGAACAGAAGTGCGGAACTTCTGAAAATTGAGAATGTACATAAGAATCTTGAAAACCGTCTTGGTCGAGAACCCAGCATAAATGAAATTTCTGAAGAGTTGGATATCGTGGATAGTGAAATTCAGCATTTGAAGAATATTTCACAAAATATAATTTCGCTTGATGCTACAATAAATGTCGGCGAAGATATTTCAATGATCAGCACTCTTGAAGACACGCAGTCGGATTCGCCTGACAAACAGATGTTTGATGATTCTCTCAAAAAAGAAATACACACGATTCTGAAAACATTATCCAAGTCTGAAAGAGAAATTCTAATTATGCGTTATGGTCTAAATGGTCAACAGCCGTTGTCGTTAAATGAAATCGGTAAAAAATTTAAACTTTCTAAGGAAAGAATCCGTCAGATCGAGATTAAAGCACTTCGCCGATTACGGCAACCCTCGAAATTAAATAAACTACGAAGTTTTATAAAGGAATAATCAGTGAAAATAATATTACTAGGAATTTTAGTCGGTGCTGCTTTATCATTTATCCCAATATGCAATAATATTCAACAATCGGTTGTGAGACCTGAATGGACTTTGAATGTTGATAATATACAAAACATCAATAATTCTAAAAATCCGGATTTAAATAACAATGTTCTTATTCCGGTGAAAGAAGATAAAAGGCTGACAGTTTTAAAAGCGGACGGATCTGTCGCGGGTGTTGTAAATTATTTTAACGAAGATTTATATTCCGTAAGTCATTCTGGTTTATATATAGCTTCCTATAATAAAACAGGTATGGAAATAAATTACAGCGATTACAAAGGAAATAAATTCTGGAAAATGGAAACTATGCAATATCCGTATGTTTCGTCTAATGGAAATTATCTTTTGTTTTCTGTGTCGGATCTTTCAAGAATATCTATTGTTGACAAAAATTCTACTTTATTGTCCGAAATAAGCGGAAGGTTCTCTACCGATGTTTTTACCTCGCAAACTGGTGATTCCTCAGCGGTTGGATTTTTGGATTCTTCTTTTCATGTAATTAATTCAAAAGGAGTTGTTGTATATTCTTCTAACACCGATAAAGGTACTATTGTAAAAAGCATAGCGGTCAGTCCATCAGCGGCGTTTGTTCTTGTTCATTTCGGGACTACCACGATGGATTATTTTTCTGTAACAGATATTAATAATGATAAAAAATATATCTACCAGCTTGATAAAAGCTACAAACACAAAATCGGACTCAATGTTGATGATTCCGGTTCAGCAATGCTTGTAACTGAAAAAAATCTTGTTCTTTATGAATTCCGCGATAAACCCGAGGTCATGCCTATTAAAAAAAATATCGGCGGTTACTCTTCCGTAAAGTTTAACCAGAATTGGTGGATTGTATCCTATCCGGCGGAAGACGGCGGCAATGTGATAGTACTTCAGGACAAAAATATTTTTCTTTCAAAGGTTTTTCCGGATTGTAAATTTGTTGAAACATTTATTGATGATCAAGTGTTTGTTATGAGAGCTATGTCCGATTTATATTGCTGGAGTTATTATGACAGCAGGCTGATAAATGATGATTGAACCAGCATTATATATTATTCCTTCGGATCTTGGCAGTTTTGATAAAAAAAAGTTGTTTCCTGAATATAACTTTGAGGTCATTCAGACGATCAGACATTTTATAGCGGAGGACGAAAAGAGTGCGAAGATATTCCTGAAACGTTGTGGTGTAACAGATAATAATGAGCGCAAGTATATTCTTCTTAATGAGCATTCTAAAGATATTAATGCTGATGATTTTTTGTTCCCCGTTTTACAGGGCTTACCTTTAGGATTGATTTCCGAAGCCGGCTGTCCCGCTGTTGCGGATCCCGGTTCAATAATTGTTCTGGAGGCTCATCTTCGTGACGTAAAGGTCATTCCGTTGATAGGTCCGTCATCAATATTACTCGCGCTTATATCATCCGGCCTGAACGGACAATCATTTCGTTTTAACGGATATCTGCCGGTGGAAAAAAATCAGCGTAGAAAAAAAATATATGAGCTCGATAACATTGTCCGTAAAACAAGCGAGTCTCAGATATTTATCGAGACACCTTACCGCAACAATTCTCTTCTAGAAGATCTATTCAGTGTTTGCGGTCAGGATACTTTGCTGGCAATTTCTGCTAATCTCACGGCTCCAGATCAATTAATTAAAACAGCTCCAATAGGCAGCTGGAAAAAAAATCCACCGGATTTAAAAAAAATACCAACAGTCTTTATTCTGGGAAATTGAAAGTTAAAATTACTTTACATTTATAATGACCCATTAACAATTAGTTTATAGTGAATATTTGCTTTTTCTTCGAAAAGACCAAGTAATCACTAAGAAATAGAACTCTATTATAGATCGAGGTTTTGAAAAAACTATTACAGGAAAAATATATCTGCTGCAGGGAGTTCCATTATGAATAATGTAAAACAAAAAAACATACTTCTCGTGGAGGACGAATTTTTAACAGCCCGCATGGAGATAATTGATTTGGAACTTGAAGGTTATCATGTTATTCATGCGGCAAGCGGTGAAATAGCTGTTGATATTTTATGCGTCAAAAATGAACCTGTCGATCTGATATTGATGGATATTGATCTGGGGGATGGAATTGACGGCACTGAAGCGGCTCAAAGAATATTGAAATGCCGGAGTATACCTGTTGTTTTCCTGTCATCTCACACTGAAAAAGATGTTGTTGATAAAACTGAAAAAATCACTTCTTATGGTTATGTTGTAAAAAACTCAAGCTTCACTGTTTTAAGTGCTTCTATTAAAATGGCATTTAAGCTACATGAGTCCAACCGTATTCTTTCTGAAAAAAATGAATCGCTTCATCATCATTCTCAACTTCTTGAAAGTATAATGGAAAACTTTCCGGGATTTGTTCTATGGAAAGACACCAGTTCTAAAATTATGGGATGCA
>CAYLTM010000010.1:22243-24830 GCA_964386495.1 uncultured Leptospirales bacterium | reverse complement strand
CAGCTCAAATTTTGCACGTAGATGCGGTTTTTCGTCACAGGTTGAAGTTATTGGGAAGTCTGACTACGATCTTCCGTTTCATGATTATGAAGTCGATTCTTTTCTTGAGGATGATCGAAATGTAATGCAAACCAAATTACCGAAAATGCATTTTGAAGAAAGAGAACACGTCGCGAACGGTGAAGAAATATTTCTCGATACCTGCAAGTTCCCGCTTTTCGATATAGAAGGCAATGTTAATGGCATACTGGCAGTAGCATTCGATATAACCGAAAGAAAGAGATATGAAGAATCTCTGTGTAAAAATAATATTGAATTAATGGAAAAGAATGCAGCACTGGCTGCGGTTGCTAAAGAGCTGAATGCGACTATTTCTGAAATGGAGGCTGTTAATGAAGAATTGGTGAAATCCCAAAGAGAGCTGTTGGAACATGAAGCCGCGTTGAAAGAAAGTGAAACCCGATTCAAAGCTTTACATAACGCTTCTTTCGGAGGGATAGCTATTCATGATAAAGGTTTAATTTTAGACTGCAATCAGGGATTATCAGAGATGACCGGTTATCAAGTATCTGAATTAATTGGTATGAACGGCTTAATGCTGATATCTGAAAAGACCAGAAGCTCGGTGATAAAAAATATAGAATCAGGGTATGAAAAACCCTATGAGGCAATCGGTATACGTAAAAACGGCGAGGAGTTTCCGATTCGCCTTGAAGCCAGAAATGTTCCTTATAAAGGTAAATTAGTAAGAACTGTTGAATTCAGGGATATTACAGATATTAAAAATGCTGAAGAGGAATTGAAACAGTATGAATGGATAATGGATAAAATAGAGGCATCATCCACTAATGAATATCAGTCAATTTATGGAGATTTGACATCGTTAAATACTAGACGTTTGATTCTTGATGGTGTCGGTAGAGATAATTTATCTGCCATGGCTGAGGACGTTATGACCCTTCTGGATACCTCTCTGGCTGTATATGAATCTAATGGCGACTATGCTTATGGTGTTTTTAATTCGAGCTGGTGCAAGTTAATGGATAGTGCTTCCTTTAAATTATGCGAAACAGATGATGCTCAAACCGCTCTAAAATGCGGGAAATGGCTTTGTCATGAAAACTGTTGGAACGATTCAGCTAAAGCGGCTATATTATCTGGCAAACCAACCGATATAGAATGTGTCGGCGGAATAAACCTTTATGCGGTTCCAATATTTGCAGACAATGAAATAATCAGCATAGTAAATATAGGTTATGGAAATCCGCCAAAAGATTATCAAACACTTGAAAAATTGTCCGTGAAATATAATATCAGCATTGATAAACTTAATGAAAACACTCAAGTATATAAAACGCGACCCAATTTTATCATAGAACTGGGAAAAAAACGCTGTCGATTTATGGCTCAATTTATTGGCGAAATTATAGAAAGAAAACGTTCAATGGAAAAGATCAACGCTCTTCTTTTTGAAAAAACCATAATATTGAAAGAAATACATCATAGAATTAAAAATAATATGTATATGATTTATGGATTACTGCATTTGCAAGCTGAGTCTGAAACCGATGATAACTGTAAAAATATTATAAATGACGCGGCTAGCCGAATAAAAAGTATGATGCTGCTCTATGATAAACTTTACCGTTCGGAAGACTTTGAAAAACTGAGCATGAAGGATTACCTCGAACCTTTAATTCGGGAGATTACCGACATTTTCAGATCTGCCGTGGTAATAAAAACTGATTTTGGTATTGATGATTTTTCGGTTAAAGCGGAAATACTTACAGCTGTCGGGATAATTATTAATGAGTTGATAACAAATTCCATGAAGTACGCTTTTTCTGAAGCACAAAATATTATAATATCATTAACATCTTCAAAAAATGATTCGATAGTAACAATTACGTATGAAGACAATGGTCTTGGATTACCGGAATCAATAAGTTTAGACAGTACAACAGGTTTTGGAATGCAGCTAATAGTAATGCTGGTAAAGCAGATAAACGGATCAATTGATATTGTAAGAGACGGCGGAACCAGATTCATCATAAGGTTTTCTATATAATCACATGAGATTCGGAAAACGGAATGTGTTGAATTTGAGGGTATGCAGAATATCCCAAACTTTTCCAGAAAATAAAAAAACGACTCCCATTATTAATGTTGACAGATATTATGATGTAAGATACTATCTGTGCAATAAATTGTCGCTTCGGTAAACATACATAATGTTTTAACTGTATTTGTCCGGAAGGGAGAACCAAATGGAATATGCTGTGAAATTGACATTATTTGAGTTTCTGCTCCCGCCGGTCTGTGCTTCCGCGTTATTTACGGGCTTTCTGTTATTTCTATTTATGTTCATTAAATACCCGACAAAATTTAATTTATCAATCCTTCTAATGGGACTTTGCGGAACTGGTTTTGTGGGCAGCGAAATGATGATTCTCGGTGTAACCTATTGGAATATAGATTCTCAAGTAGGTACTCAGTTTCACAGGATAGAACAGTTGAGCGGATTATTTTTTCTGTTCACGCTACCTTTTTCGTTAAGCAGTTTGCTTCGATTAAATGAAACATGGCG
>CAYLTM010000010.1:20408-22233 GCA_964386495.1 uncultured Leptospirales bacterium | reverse complement strand
GTTGTCGCTTTTCTAGCACAAAAAAGGTCATAGTCTTTTCTTATTGAATCAATTATTTCATTGTTTATAACCTTTATGGCCTTTGCCGATCCGGATAGTTTTATTTCAATGGTTAACCGTACGCCTACCTGGAATATTTATCATGGTGATTTTACGCGTGGGAAGGAAGGCTATTTATATAATTTAAGAGACACTTTACTGTTTATAGTCATATTTTATTCAATAATTTCCTTCATTTATGAATTTATAAAAAATCGTCGTTTTTCTCAGATTCTTTTGCCTTTCATTGGTGTAATAATAGCGGTAATGAGTGCCGTGGAAGATATATCAATGGTGCAGTACCAGTTTCATATCTTTACACCCGAAATTTCTTTTTCACGTTTTAGTCTAGGCATAACATTTTGGATATTGTTAACAATGGCAAATGAAATTGCAAAGTTTGTTGATAGTGCTAAAGAACTTGAGCAGGCACATGTAAAAATTAAAAAGTCAGAAGAAAAATATAAGCTTCTCGTTGAGGAAACCAACGATTTTGTATTTATATTAAATAGGGAAATGAAATTTATTACAGCAAATAAATCAATGACTACAAAACTAAAAATTGGCAGCTCGGACATCATAGGCAAAAGCATATACGATGTTATGTTTAAAATTGACGAAGGAAGCAAGCTGATATCGAAACAGATTGTTGAAGAAAACATAAGGTACATGTTGCTATATAAAACACCATTTAGGTCGAAGATAAAAATTAATACCGGATTGGACACTGAGTTAAAAGAGTATTATCTGAAAATGCAGATGATCGAAATAAACAACGATGTGGAAATTATTGCACAGGCTTCAAAGATAGATGTCGATTCGTTAATCGACTATTTTGATAAGGAAGAGCAGACATACTATATAAAAAATTTTCTTTCAGCCGCTGAAGAGATGTCCGATCGAATGGCTAAGAATCTTCACAAATACTGCAAACCATCTGTTGCGAATATCATTAGAATTGGTTTGCGTGAGATGATTATTAATGCTATTGAACATGGAAATCTCAATATTTCGTTTCAGGAGAAATCAGCTCATTTAGCGGCAAACGATTATTTCGATTATATTAAACAGCAGCAGGCCAATGAGAAAAATACGAATAAAAGAGTTTTAATTAAGTATTCAATAGATTCCATAAGGGCAGAGTTCATCATTGCTGATGAGGGTGATGGTTTCGATTATAACACCGTAATGGCTGATATGAAGAACAAAGTTGATTCTGAAATGCTTCTTCATGGAAGAGGAATCACGATGGTTCTTTCCTTGTTTGATGTGGTCGAATATAATGACAAGGGAAATCAGGTTAAACTCGTCAAGTTTTTTGAGAAAAAATAGTACTGGTTCTTAACCGATATAATCATAGTTAAATGTTTTTATCCTTGACATTTAAACAAGTTTTCATTAATATATATTTGAATGTTGAAATTAGTTTTTCCAATCGGCGATAATATTGTTAACGCCGGTTTGTCATTTGTCTTATTCATGATTGGGTAATCGTCTGTTTATGAAATATTGGACAAAGTGTAATATTTCCATGGGGGTATAATGGAATTATTTCGAAATAAAGTTTCGGGTTCCTCAAATTCATGCTTTCATAAGTTAATAATAGCAGTACCTTTTATGTTATTTCTTGTATCGTGTTCTCAGGGAAGTGAATTTTCTCTGATAGCAAAAGATACAGGAGCAGCTCCGGTTGCCGGTACAGAAATTCGTATTACTGATGTAAAAGATACAAGTCTCACTGTATCATGGGGCACAGCTCAAGATAGTGAAACAACCGAGTCTGATC
>CAYLTM010000010.1:19375-20398 GCA_964386495.1 uncultured Leptospirales bacterium | reverse complement strand
CTGATCTTGAATATAAACTCGTCATGGCGAATACTGCTGATGAAATTAATTCTATTGAAGGTGCGTCTTCAGCCGGAAAAGTTCCTATGAACTGGACTGAATCTATATTAACCTTCACTGTGACATCACTTGCCGCAAACACCAAATATGTATTTGCTGTAATGGTTCGTGACAGCGAGGGAAATATTGCGTTTTACACTCCAAGGGAAACGATGACAACCGATATACTGCCGGATACGGATGCCCCAACAGCTGGGAATGGCGGTACAATTGTAGCTGACAGCGTCAGTGCAAATTCTATGGTATTATACTGGGAATCCGCTTCGGATGCCAAAACATCAAAAGAGGAGCTGTCTTATGCAGTCTTCTACTCAAAAAGCAATAACATTTCGACGGTCAGTAGTTGTGAAGTAAACGGTGTTATGGCTGCCGGATATAAAGCCAACATATTGCAGTCAACTATTACAGGGCTTGATCCTGTCACAGTTTATTACTTTACTGTGGTAGTAAAAGACAAAGCTGGTAATAAAACTGTTTACTCGACAAAAATGCAGGCAACCAACGATTTGAATGACATTCAAAGCCCGACACAGGGTGACAACGGCAGGATTACCGTAACAGGGAATGTTTCGCCGGACTATATCGCACTACAATGGGCGGTCGGTACGGATAATTTAACATCCCAAAATTCGCTCATCTATGCGGTATATATGTCGGAATCAGATAACATTTCAACGCTTCCCAGTTGCAAGGCAAATGGAATTGTATTATCAGAATATACCGAAAATGTAACATCATTTGAAGCAACAGGCTTGTCGCAGGATAAAGATTATTATTTCAATATAATTGTTATGGATCTAGAAGGCAATGAGACCTGCTATGCCGGATTAAAGCAAAGAACAATCAGCGGTACGCCGGGGCTTGTATATGCTTTAATTAATGGCGATTCCGAATACAGTGTTACAGGGGGCGTTAATATTACTGATGAAACGGTGATTGTCCCAAAATACCATTCCGGAAAAA
>CAYLTM010000010.1:18595-19365 GCA_964386495.1 uncultured Leptospirales bacterium | reverse complement strand
CAGTTGCCGGACAGTATAAGCACAATCGGTGAAGGGGTCTTTTATGGTTGTGAAGGTCTTGTTAATGTTTACCTGCCAAACAGCATTACATCAATCGGGGACTACGCATTTGAGTCTTGCATCAGTTTAACCGGCATCACCCTTCCGGAAAGTATTACATCAATCGGGGTTGGAGCATTTGACAGCTGCTGTGCCTTAATAGCTATTACTATACCGGAGAATGTCGCTGAAATCAGGTACGGGACATTTTACAATTGCGAAAGTCTTCAAAGCATTAATCTGCCGAACGGTTTGACTGCTATTGGTGTTTGTGCATTTCAGGGATGTTCCAGTCTATCAGAAATATCCATCCCTGAAACTGTTGCCTCCATCGGTCAACAGGCATTTCAAGAGTGTATTAATTTGAATTCAATTGATTTACCTGAGGGTATAACAATAATCCCTAGTTGGATGTTCGGTTATTGTTACAGTCTTACAGGAGTAACGATACCAAACGGTGTTACCTCAATCGGGGAGTATGCGTTTTTCAATTGCAATAGTCTTACTGAAATGACAATTCCATCAAATGTCAAAACTATCGGACCCGATGCTTTTAATTTATGCAGTGCTTTAACAAGTATTACCATTTCGGATAGCGTCAATAGTATAGGATCAAATGCATTTGCACAATGTTCCAGCCTTACTAGCGTCGAATTGCCTGATAGTATAACTTCTATACCATCAGGTATCTTTTTGTACTGTACAAGCCTCACAAATATATCAATACCGGA
>CAYLTM010000010.1:14290-18585 GCA_964386495.1 uncultured Leptospirales bacterium | reverse complement strand
AATACCGGATACAGTGACATCAATTGGATACGGTTCTTTTGAGGGATGTAGTAGTTTGACAGAAATAACAATACCAGCCAGTGTTGCAGCAATTGAGGCCGCTCCAAACATCCCATTTTACGGATGCGTCAGCCTGGTAAATGTCACGGTATTAAGGGAAACACCTCCTAGTATAGGATATGGTATTTTCGATACTTGTTCCTCCTTAAATGCAATACATGTGCCGGCCGGATCAGTAAATGCATATAAAGCGGCACCCGGCTGGAGCGGATATTCATTAAAAATAGTATCACCATAAATATTGATGATAATGGGATAATAAATGAAGATAATAAATAATTTTACAAAAATTGATTTTTTAAAAATTGCAGGATGTTTTTTTGTATTGTTTTTTCTTTCCTGCGCTGTTAACACAAAGTTTTCCGCCGAAGACCCCGCTTTAAGCGAGGCTCCTGTAGTCGGCAGTGAAATATTAATTACAGATCCCCGCGACACAAAAGTTAATATTTCATGGGGATCAGCTACTGATAATATATCTTCCGCGACAACTCTGGAATACAAGCTGATCATGGCAAACTCTATCGCGGAGATTGACACTGTTGAAAAGGCAGATGCCTGTAAAAATATAATTATGAAATGGGCGCCCAATATCACGAATTTTGAAGTCACCGGGCTGACAGAAAATTCCATGTATGCTTTTGCTGTCCTGGTAATGGACGGCGATAGTAATATTGCACTATATACGCCAAAAGAAACAATGACGACCCCGCCATTGCCCGACACTGAAGTGCCCATTGCCGGCAACAGCGGAAGGATTGCGGCTGGTAGCGTAACCGCGAATTCTCTTATTCTTTACTGGGAAGAAGCATTGGATGCTTCAAGTAAATCAGGGGAGCTTCTCTATGCTGTTTATAAGTCAAACGCCAGCAATATTTCAACCGTCGAAGAATGTACAGCTAACGGCATATTGATAACCGATTACACGCCGGGTATTAAAAGCTGTGAAGTTACAGGACTAAACCCTGAAACAGTCTATTACTTTGCAGTAATCGTAAAAGATCCATTTGGAAACAAAAGTATATATTCTGTTAAGACACAATCCACAAATAGGCTGCCGGACACGACCGCACCTGTAAGTGGTAGCGGGGGTATAATTACCACGGATCGACTATCCCAGAATTCAGTCAGGCTTTTGTGGACGGCTGCAACAGACAATATAATTCCCCAGACATCATTGAAGTATGCTGTTTACCGTTCATCAAGCAATAACATTTCAACAGTGGAGGAATGTGAAAACAACGGGACAATGATACAGATATATACTTCGAATCTGACACAAAAGGACATCGTATCCTTGAACAGTGATACAACTTATTATTTCAATGTTATTATAAAAGATATTGCAGGTAATAAAAGCATCTATACCACGAAAGAAGTGACCACTGCTACTGCAATACCGGGACTTATATTCAGTGCGATTAATAACGGCAGCGAATACAGTGTGACTTGCGGTACTCCGCTTACTAATACAATAGTAATTCCGGATTACTACTCCGGAAAACCCGTAACTGTCATTGGCGATAACGCATTTATCGATAAAACATCAATCACATCAATTACTTTGCCGGACAGTATAAAATCAATCGGCAATAATGCCTTCAGCTGATGCACAGGTCTTAGCGGTATTGATTTGCCATCCGGTGTCGTTACAATCGGCAATTCTGCCTTCAGCGGATGCACAGGTTTTAGCGGTATTGAAATACCGTCCGGAGTCGTTTCAATCGGCTCTTATGCATTCAAGAATTGCAGCAATATCTCCACCATAGTAATACCCGATGCTGTCAGAGTATTAGGTGCAGGTGCTTTCAGTGGCTGCAGCAAAATCTCGACCATATCAATACCGTCGGGGATTACTGTCGTCAGCAATCAATTATTCAGCGGATGCACGGACCTGTCATCAATTTCATTCAGCGGACAAATAACATCTGTAGGCGATTATGCATTCTCAAACTGCAGCAAGTTGACTAATGTTTCGATTCCAGGGGAGGTTTCGTCTATCGGGGATGGGGCTTTTAAAAATTGTGGTAGTTTAACAAATTTTTCAATTTCAGGGGGAGTACCGACTGTCGGCGCTGATGCTTTCTGGTATTGTCAGAATCTTTCAGAATTTGATTTTCCTTATGGAATAGCATCGGTCGGTGATGATGCATTTACCGCATGCAGCAAGCTTCAGTCAATTACGCTGACTGAAAGTGTAACGAGTATAGGCAGACAAAGCTTCTCAGGATGCATCAGTCTTACAGACGTTATAATCGAGGGGCCTGTTTCATCCATAAGCGACTTGGCATTTAACGGATGCAGCAAGTTAACAACTATTTCAATACAAAACACATCAACAACTATTGGTTGGTCATCATTCAGCGGCTGCAGCAGTCTAACAAGCATATACGTGGAAGGCGGTATAACATCAGTTGGCAGTTATGCTTTTAATAATTGTAGCAATCTTACTTCTGTATCAATGGCAAGCGAGAATGGATCCGGATCAATAGGCTGGTGGGCTTTTGCCGGATGCAGTAAACTTGCCAGTATTACAATTCCATCCGGAATTACATCAATAGGAGAGAGAGCTTTTCTCGATTGTTCAAGTCTTTCCGCAATTACAATTAATGGCAATATTACTTCAATCGGTGGACACGCCTTCAAGGGCTGCAGCACCCTGACGGCACTTTCTTTCAAGTCAGAAAATGTCATAATCAATGAGGAAGCGTTTTACAATTCCGGTCTAACGGAAATAAACATAATTGGAAATGTAAATAATATTAAATATCATGCATTTTTTAACAGCCCAAGCTTTGCAAGCTTAACTGTTACTGGCAGTATAACTACTATTGAGCCTAATGCGTTCATTTCCCTCGGCAACCTGACAACAATAACTGTAGGATCAGGTATTAATTCTATAGGTAATTATGCTTTTTATGAATGCGGCAACCTGACAACGATAAATACCGCCGGTATTACTACCATCGGTGATTACGCATTTTATAATTGCGGCAAGCTGACAGGAATAACCATGGCTGGTTCGAACACATCAATCGGGCAATATGCATTTCAAAATTGCAGCAGTATGACAAGTGTTACTATTCATGAAGGCGTTACAAGTATTGGTCAATATGCTTTTTCGGGATGCAGCAAATTAAATGGAATAACTCTGCCTTCAACAATGTCTGTTATAGATTCAAACGCTTTTGCCGATTGTATAAGCCTCACAGGGATTGTTATTCCAAACGGCGTTACCTCTATACCAAGCAGGGCATTCTACAATTGCCACAATATGACAAGTGTCACTTTGCCGAATACAGTTACTTCGATAGGACAAGAAGCATTCTTAGCATGCAATAAACTTGAAGTAATAACTTTGCCGTCGAGTGTTTCAAATATTGGGAACATGGCCTTTTATCTATGCCCGCTCCTGAAAACAGTATATGTTAATCGTGTCTCCCCGCCTGCAACTGTAAAAAATATTTTTTATGGCTGTGATTCTTTAACCGCAATAAAAGTGCCCGCAGGATCAGTGAGCACGTATCAGGCAGCATCCGGATGGAGTACTTATGCGGCAAAAATTGAGGCTCAGTAGGAATACTGATACTCGATTATCTGCAATTTTCTTTTTTGGTGTCCGGTACCGTTTTGGGATTCTATGTACTTGCGTAATATAATCCTTTGAATATTCTGAAAAATCCGCTTTTCGGCATGGTGATTTTTTTTTAATAAGGCAACTATGATAATTTAATCGAATATTGTCAATGTGTCAATCGTTTAAATTACTATAAAGCCATTTTGTTTTCAACCCCTTAATCGGGATGTCGATTTATACATCCAGTGAAGTGTTACCTCAGGATGGGCGGTGATTCTGCGATACAGGAAAATATCATCAATGATAATATGTCGAAAAATACCAAATTTATCGACATAAAAGCTTGACATGTCGATCCCTCCGACATAAATTTTGTTCCAGTCGATATATGGAGCTTATTTAATCAGATGTTAAAACAAACTACATGGAATCCAGAACAGCCCTACAATGATCTCCCTTTATTACCTCCGGCAACTGAGGTTGAAACCAAAACTGTACTTAAAGCCTGCATAACAGCCCGTGCGGCCCTCGCGGAGTTGAAATCAGCAGCAAATCTTATACCAAACCAGAGTATGCTTATAAACAGCCTGCCTCTACTCGAAGCACAGGCAAGTTCCGAGATCGAGAATATAGTCACAACCTCCGATCAGTTATTCCGTTT
>CAYLTM010000010.1:6662-14280 GCA_964386495.1 uncultured Leptospirales bacterium | reverse complement strand
TCTCTGGACAACGGCTAAGATTGCGGCGATACGTGCTCTTCAGGAACATACTTCTGAATTGATCAGGTATGGCATTCCAAAAATATATAGCCGCGAACTCGTTGATATTATTTTCGAGCAGCCATACTGCCGAATAGCAAATCTTGTAGAAAAGAATGTTGCCAAGCGTCAGACGGCAAGTGAATATCTTAAAGCTCTGTGTGATATAGGAGTTCTAGCTGAGCAGTCCGCAGGTCGTGAAAAACTTTTTACCCACTCAAAACTTTTAAATCTGCTAACCAGGGAACCTAATGAGTTTATCCCTTATTAACTTAATCGCTTAGTCTTTATCTTCGCTTAGCTATCGATTTCATTGATAGCTAAGCGAAATAAGCATTTTGGGTTGTAAAATTATTGATTAAAAATATTTTTCGTTATGCTTTTTGAAATTATGCAGAAATTCAACAAGCTCGATTTGTGTTAATATATTTTTTTCCAGAAAATATTTTCCAATTGGTTTGTCGAAGCTCTTTTGTTTGCCCAGCAATGCACATAGCTGGAAACTATTAATAATGTTAAGTCTAAGAGCGGTTTCGCCGAATTTTTCCCGATAAAGCTTTTTGTTGATAATCTGCATAATAATATCGTCGCTGAAATACCTCCAGTTGATTCCGATTTCGCCTAGCCTTGGTCTATTATTTGACTGCCATACGAGAGCGTCAATCATTTGCGCCCAATTAATTTTTTGTTTATAGTACAAAAATTCGGCGAATCTGAGTTTGCGATCCGGGAAGAACGAATAATGCGGATGAAAGTTATTATCTTTCTTTTGTGAAGGTTTTTTAATACCGCCAGTGAAGGGTTTAGGTGCGTCAGGTTTGAACCTTAGTATATTATTTTTTTGAGAAAGGACTTCATTGAGATACTGATAAGCATTGTTGACAGATTGGAATTCTTCCTGCATTTCCTGTATATTTCTACCGACAATAAGAGACCTATCGGGATGAAGATTTTTGGCTTTTTCGCGGTATTTTTTTTTCACTAAATCGGTAGTTAAATATCTAAATTGTCCAATGCTGTTGAAGGGCGAGTCCAGCCCGAAAAGTACCGATAAGTTTTTTTCTATGTCTTTAACTGCAAATTGCATAATTGATAAACCTTCCATACCATCTATCCTGTTTTAGCAGGCGGATTAATTTTAGCAACAAATTTATTAAAAGAACCAGTAATTTCAATCTGGTGTGTATATCATTACAGTCATAAAAGTCATAAGCCCCTTCGGGGGTTGGGGCACGAACAATTTAATGAACACTCCCAAAAATAATTCACACCCATATTATCATGTAATTGATCATTTTTTGGTTGTGAAAATGATTCTCAGCCACCGTAGGCGGCTGTGAGCCATAATCGCCACGAATAAATGAGCAGATACAATATCATTATCGAATAAAAACGTAAATTAATTTACAAATTAAAGCTGTTTGTAAAAATGACATTATGATAATAAAATATATAAGAAAATTGAAATCAGCGGATATAAACCTTAAATATTTTCTCGTTGGTGTCCTTTTAGTTGGAATCAATAATGGTATATTGACTACTACTTTTAATAATTACCTTCACGATGTATTTTTGATGGACGCTCAACAACGAGGATTTCTGGAGTTTCCCAGGGAGTTTCCCGGATTTATATTGATTGCTGTTACCGGTGTTCTAGCACGGTATTCTATAAGATCATGGTCGGTTCTTGTTGGAATATTTTCTGGTTTTGGAATATTTGGTTTAGCGTATTTTTCTCCAAGCGTGTATATAATGTCATTCTGGATGATACTATGGAGTATGGGTGATCATCTATTTATGCCTGTTGAAAATACAATGGGATTATATCTCGCGAAGGACGGCAAACACGGGAAAAGACTTGGCCAAATTTCCGGCGCGAGAAACCTGTCGATGATTTTTGGTGCGATGATTGTTTATGCTGTGGCATATTTTCTTAGTGATGGAATATTTTACCGTGTGATATATTCAATAGCAACGATAACAGCAGTATTGTCGATAGTCGCTTTTCGTAAAGTTCACATTCATGATGATAAAAACAGCGTTAAACGTAAATTTATTTTTAGAAAAAAATATACTGTCTACTATTTGCTTAACATATTATTCGGCGCGAGAAAACAAATATTTTTAACTTTTGGTCCATGGGTTCTGGTAACCGTTTATGGAACGACACCAGAGACAATGGCTTTATTAATTATGACTGCATCGCTGGCCGGGGTAATTTTCAGACAGTATTTTGGAATATTTGTCGATAAGTTCGGCGAGAAACCAATGTTTATTATTGATGCCGCTATATTGTTTTTTATCTGTGCCGGTTTCGCTTTTATTAAAAATGTGTATTTTTTGTATTTTTTATTGATATTAGACAACTTGATGTTCGCGACAAGGATAGCACGCACAACTTATCTTAAAAAAATCGCTGTTAACGCTAATGAAATTCCAGCGACAATCTCTCTTGGAATAACTATGGATCATTTTGTCTCAATGACAATACCTTTTCTAGGTGGAATGATTTGGAGCGGTTTTGGTTATAAATATGTTTTTCTAACGGCATCTATTTTGTCATTCTTTTCGCTATTTACAGCACTTAAGGTGAATAGCCGGAGTGATGGTAATTACTCATAAATTGCTGGTGAAAATACTCCTTCGCCATCTTTGCGGCGACGAGCTATAATTTTCAACAAAATATAGATAGATGCAAATACTGATATTAGTGAACCATTCAGGCTATCGAAGTTAAATCGACAGCCTGATTAAAGTAATTGTATGAATTATGCTTGATTAATTTTATGAATAAATAAAAAATAACAATATGAATGAAGCTGAAAAAAAAGAACAAATACTGAAACTCAACAAAGAGGCCTGGGAGATTATGGTGAAATCTCCGAATGATGGTTATCGATTGAGCTCTGAAGCATTAGATTTGGCTGAAGAACTTTTAGACGATTATCTGATTTCTGAAAGCTGTTTCAACCGTGGATGGGCTATGGTCTATCTTGGGAAATACACTAATGCTATTGAAAGTTTTTTAAAAGCGAACAATTATTATAAAAGCGTTAATGCTGTTATGAACGAGATCAAATGTCTAAATGGTCTCGGTGTTTCGTATTTTTACAGAGGTCGATTTGCGAGGGCAATTGATTATTATTCACAATGTCTAAATTTAAGCAGACAGATGAATGATAAAGAAAGGGAGCTTGTATCGCTTATTAACATCGGTGAAGTTTACCTTGAAACAGAAGAGTATGACGACGCACTGAGGTTTTTCGGCGAAGCGCGGAATCTCGGCGAAACACTGATTTCAAAAGAACATATGGGCCAGCTACTTAACTATATTGGTTCGGCATATCGTTGTTTGAATCTTCCGGAAAATGCTAGAATGAACCTTGAAAAAGCTTACAGTATATCACTGGAAATAAATAATTCTATTATCGAAGCTGAATCTTTGAGAATAATCGGCTCAACATATCTTGATGAGAAAAAATTTGATGAAGCTGAAAAATATTTTCATAAGAGTCTGGAAATTTCAAAAAGCAGAGACGATAAACTTGGCGAGGTGAAAACGCTGTATGGCATTGCTGATTCGTTTTTCAATAAAGACGAATATGATACAGCCTATGATTTATATTCCCGAATATATTCCTTAAGCAAAGAAATAGGCTCGGATTTATATTCCTACAAAAGCGGTTACGCGAAAGCAAACTTGTTGGAAAAACAGGGACGCATAAAAGAAGCGATAACTTTATATAAAGAAGCATACGCCTGTGAGAAAAAAGTTTTTAGCGTGCAGGCTAACAGAAAACTTCAGAATCTATCAGATAAATTTGAAATTGAAAAATCTTATAAAGAAGCTGAAATTTACAGACTGAAAAATATTGAATTGAAAGACGCACTTGAAACTCTAAACGTAATAAATATCATCGGGAAAAATATTGTCAGTTCATTGTCTCTGGAACAGGTTATGACATCGTTGTATACTAACCTGCAACAGTATGTTAATCTGGATACTATGGGAATAGCTTTGTATGATAAAACTCGGGATGAATTAAAATATCAATTTTTTATTGAGGATTCCAAGCGTATTGAACCAGTAACTATCTCTGCAAATTCTGAGACCAGTTTCGCGGTTTATTCGCTGAAAAATAGAAAAACCATTTGTATTAATAATATCGAAAATGAATATTCACAATATATTAAAAATATTGATTATTTCGGTGAAGTCAAAACCGGGTCGTTAATTTATACTCCATTGATTGCTGAAGACCGAATCTCCGGTGTGCTGACAATTCAATGCAGGAAGAATGACGCGTATTCTCAAAAACAGCTGAATCTTATTGAAACACTTTCGTCAAATATTTCAATAGCTGTCGATAATTCTCTTATCCATGATAAAGTTAACCGCTTGAATGAAGAATTGTCTTTTGAAAAAAAGGCGCTTGAGGAAGCGATTGAAAAGATTAATTATAATGCCACTCATGATAACTTGACCAATCTAGCGAACCGCCGTCTTTTAAATGAATTTCTCTCGAATATCACCTCGCGTAGTACAAGATACCATGAAAAGTTCGCTGTGATTTATATGGATTTGGATAATTTCAAACCTGTCAATGATATGTTCGGGCATGGTGTCGGTGACTCTGTGTTGAAAGAAATAGCTGACCGTTTAGCTGGTGTTTTCAGATCTTCGGATATTGTCGCTAGGGTGGGGGGCGATGAATTTGTCGCGGTTGTTCAGACCATTCACGGCAGTGAGGATATTTCTCTGTTATGTCAAAAAATTATCGATAGTATTACCAGAGCCATCTGCTCCGGTGATAATTCTTTCAACATCGGTGTCAGTATCGGAGTAAGTATTTTCCCTGACGACGATATCAATTATTCCAGCCTTTTGTCGAAGGCGGATAAAGCTATGTACACTGTTAAGCAGTCTACTAAAAACAGCTTTGTATTTTACGGTAATTTGTAAATGTGATTGTAGAATTATCTCTTTACAGAGATTTCAATATCATTTTCAAGGGAAGTTGTTTCATCATCGATTAAAATATCCAGTTTGTAGTGTAGAGTAATTTTGGAATATTTTATAATTGGATAAATATGGAATATTTGAATTGTATTGTCTATTATTTTGCTATTGATTTCTTTCAACATGTCCTCTTCAGTTTTATATGAATCAGTTCTGCCTACGTAACTAAATTCTGAATTTATATCAATTCTTTCATACTTGATATTGTGCAATCCGCTAGTCATTGTTATATTGTAGTTTTTAATTTCAAATTTCAAATTGTCGTTTTTCAATATAATCGACAGCTCTAGAATTAATCTATCGCTCCAGAATTTATAATTGGAACAATTGTCGCTGCAATCATTTTCGTATGGATAAATTAAAGATATCTCTATGTTATGATTTTTCATAATCTGAAAATAGGATTTGTTTTTTAAATCGTGGAACTCTAAAGGTCGGTAAATGCAAGCGGTAAAAGTTAAAATTAATATTAAGTAGAATAATATAAATGGTTTTATCATGATCAAGTTATTCTCCAAAACGATAGACAATATTAAATACTGGACATATCATTTTAGCTGCTGGAAAAGTTTTCGCATATCCTTTTGTTGAAATAGGGAAAATCATTCCAAATTCTGAAATAACTGAATCCATACGTAAAAAATTTATAGATAATAATCTTATTCCAAATATTACATTATATTTACTATACTGGTAATTAATTTTATATCTATTATAAGTAGCTTTAATTGCTTGGGCTTCAATGATAATATCAACAGAATCAAAATTTACAATATCTCCAACAGTGAATATTTGAAAATTACCCTGATATTTACTAATGAAATTTTCATGAGTTACTATATCGATACCTGAAAATGTTAACGTGTTTCTTCCAGTAACAATAGTTACACCTGCATCGACACCGGATAGATTAGACAAGAAACCCCATGCAGCAAAACCTTTGCTAAAACCTGTGCTAATATATAGGAAATCAAAAAAATTTAAACTGTATCTTATATAAGGTAGTAAAGCATAACAACGCATAAAAAATGGGACTATTGATGAGGTCATAATCCCAACATTTAAATTACGTATTGGTACATAATTTGCATTAAATCCGACAAAACCTAAATGATAAGCTGATAATGTCTGAGATTTTTCAGGAGGGCAGATAGCTGTTGGAACTGTAAGCATTGAGTCTTTGCGATTATTATTTATAGGTATATTTGGAGTTAAAGTTTGCGAGAAAACCATTGTATTTAAGCATATCAAAAATGTCAGGAATAATTTTGTAAGTCTATTCATCTTAAAATCCCGATAGCAGCCTATGTTGATTTTATTAGTGGTTATTAAAATTAATCAGTCTGTCGTCAATAAAACGACAGACTGATTAATGATATATGAACTAGTACAATTTATCGTAAGCAATGCCTGTAAGGTCTTCGCACAACTTTTTCACATCAGGTTTAACATCAGATTTTTTACCGCCCTTTTTAAGACGATCAATCTCTTTCATTAAAACTTCATGTGCTTTAGGACTGATTTTGAAAAACAATGCGAAAATAATTCCAAGAATTAGAAAAGCAATTGGAGAGAAAACAAAAAGAGCCCGCATTTTACTGGAAGTTTCAGCAGACTGCTTAATTTTAAGAGAATCCTTTATCGACAAGGAAAGTTCTGAAACCTGAGATGCCAAGTTTAAAGCCTGTTCTGCCTCGGAAGCATCTTTTAAGTTGGAAACTAATCCCGACACTTCATTAGCTTTTGCAGAAAAAATATCTTTTTGATTAGCATCTTCAATTTTACTTGAAATAAGAACTAATCTATCAGAAAAACTTGCAAGTTTAACCTTAGTAGAGTTAACATAATCAATATTATTTTTCTTAATCATAGAATCTGAAAGAGCTAGAATTTGACTGTTCGTTTTGTCGAAAGTTATCATATCTAGATTAAGCTTTTTATAGTCGATAGCTGTAAGCAGCACACCTATCAAAGGCAGAACAAGAGCTCCCTGTATAAGTTTTCTAATAAGGGTCATAGCTCCAGAGTATGTACCGGATCTTTTTTTCTTAGTCATAAGTTCATCAACATCTATAACATAAGGAAGAAGATTGTAAGGTATAAGAGCTCCAGCTGAAAGACCTACACCAATAAGAATACTATTCAAAATTAAAAGAATATTAGGAGTATCCGCTGTCTGGAATGCCATGAATATCATACCAGCTATCCAGATAGAAAGACCAATCATGAAAGACTTCGCGTGACCAAACTTGTTTGAAAGCATCGCGTATAGAGGAACGCAAAGGACTTCAGCAAAAACAAGAGCTGGTAGAAGTATCGCGAACATACCTGGTTTGCCGATACAGTCTGTTAGATAGAATAATAACCAGCCCATTAAAATATCCATAGCGGCGTAAGCACAAACGTACATACCGATATGTATTCTGAAAGATTTATTTTTAAATATGCTGCCGAAATTCTGAAAGATTCCAACGCTGGAATCACTTTCGTGATGAGTGTGCGGCAATTCCCATGTTCCAAGAAAAACGAAAATCCAAGGCATCGCGTAGAAAATTCCGA
>CAYLTM010000010.1:322-6652 GCA_964386495.1 uncultured Leptospirales bacterium | reverse complement strand
CAAAATTGTTAACGATAGGCTGTGCTAGACCGCCTGCGATAACAGATGATAATATTGAAAATATCATTCTAGTACTTGTCAGCTTGTTTTTGTCCTTAAAGTTTTCAGACATTTCCGCTGAAAGAGCCGAATAAGGAACCATTGTCATAGTAGATGTTGTGTAAAAAAACAAGTATGCTGTGAAGTAATATAAAAAAGTAGCTAGCTGCGAGCTGAAAGCATCCGGGAAAATAGTCCGAATAGGCAGCCATATAAGAGTGAAGGTCAAAACAATTGGAAGGATGGCAATCAAAAAGAAAATACGCCGTCTTCCGAATCTGGATTTAGTGTGGTCGGTAATGTATCCCATAAGAGGGTCTGAAACAGCATCCCAAATTTTACCGAGACCAGGCACCATACCTGCCCAAATAGGATCCAGACCAACAACAGAAATAAGGTAATACATAGCGAGTGTGCCGACAATGAAGAATGAACCACCACCGTATAAATCGCCAAGACCATAAGCGATAGCGTTTATCGGCTTAACTTTTCTAATACTTTCCATAAGCATCTCCCTGTTTGTTATATTAATCACATGATGAAACAATGTAATAATTAATCAAGCATTAAATCGTTATCAATTAAATTGTTTCAAGAATCTGATATCACCACTTTGAAAATGACGAATGTCATTAATACCGTACTTCATCATAACGAGCCGGTTTAAACCTAATCCGAACGCAAAACCAGACCATTTCTCAGGATCAATTTTCCCATGTTTTAAAACAGAAGGGTGAACCAGCCCGCAAGGAAGCAACTCAACCCAACCGGAATGTTTACACACACTGCAGCCTTTACCTCCGCAAATAAGACAGTTGATGTCAAGCTCAAAACCTGGTTCAACGAAAGGAAAATATCCGGGTCTAAGACGAATATGCACATCTGTCTTGAAAATTTCACGAAGAAGAACCTTCATAAAGTATATTAAATTTGAAACGGAAATATTTTTATCAATCATCATGCCTTCGACCTGATAAAAAGTATTTTCATGAGACGCGTCAATTTCTTCGTATCTAAAAACTCTGCCGGGTCCGATAACTTTGAATGGCGGTTTCAGCTTTTCCATACCGCGGACCTGAATAGGGGAGGTGTGAGTTCTAAGTAAGTTACCGTCCTCAGTCCAAAAAGTATCCTGCATATCACGAGCCGGATGATGAGGCGGAATGTTCAGCGCTTCAAAATTGTAATAATCAGTTTCGACTTCAGGACCATCCAGAACCGTGAATCCCATAGAAGAAAAAATGTCTTCGATTTCATATTGAATTTGAGAAATCGGGTGCAGATGTCCACGGTCGATATCGGATGTCCCGTTTAAGGAATCTAACGAAACATCCAGCCATTCTTTATGAAGATTTTGGTTGATTAAATTTTCAGAAAGCACAAGTTTTCGATTATCCAACAATACAGTAATTTCGTCTTTAATCTGATTAGACAACATACCTACCACTGACTTTTCTTCAGGGGTAAGAGCGGACAATCCTCTGAGGATTTGTGTGAGTTCTCCTTTTCGTCCGAGTATCTTAACTCTAATATTTTCAATTTCTTCAATTGAAGGTGCTGTATTGATTTGCTCTTCTGCACTTTTTTTTATAGCTGATAGTTTTTCTTTCATTTTGACTCCTAACCTTAGACACAATCCCATATTCGATGATTTATTAAAAAATATCCTAAAATTCAATCCGTAAATTTATACTTTTCAGATTTCTGATTAACAAATGGATGCATATTGACCTTAAAGTCAAGAATGTTTTTGATGAAATTAGCTCTGACACCATTTTTTCACTGAAAATTCCGGTTTTTAACTGCTATGACACCATTTATTCAATGAAAATGTCGGCTTTTAACTGCTCTGACACCATTTATTTCTCAGAGGTAGATTATCGACCAATAGATGTTTTAAATTGTTCGAACGAAAAAGTAATTCGTGTAAGAGTTGTGATAATGGTTTTTTTCGATATGGAGTTAAGCGGAATAATATAGAAATATTGACTTGTGTAACAAGGCTGCCGTTTGATAACCGACAACCTTATTAGATTGTTCAAACTTTGAAGTAATCAACCTTTTGTTTTAAGGATTCAGTAAGACATGCTACAGATTCAGCGTTTGCTGTCATTTCTTCGGCGCCGGCGGCATTAGTCTGTGTCAGTTGACTGATGTTTGAGACAGCACGTAAAATTTCTTCCATGACAGACTTTTGCTGATTGAGATATTCCTGCATTTCCTGTGATTTCTTTTTTACCATGTCTGCTTTTTTGTTAACAGAGCTGTTGGTCGAAAGCTGTTTATCCATAAGACCGGTTATTTCGTTTATCATTTTTCTTATGGAATCTACACCATTAATTACGCTTGATATCGTCTGATATATTTCTTCAGCGTTCATTAAGCCGCTTTCTATTTCATGTTCGTTTTTCGCGACTAGTGAACCGATTTCGTTCAAACTCTGAGCGGTTTCATCCGCGAGTTTAGATATTTCGTCCGCGACAACCGCAAAACCGCGACCCGCTTCACCTGCACGGGCAGCCTCGATAGCGGCATTTAATGAAAGAAGGTTTACCTGTTCAGAAATTCCCTGAATGATTTTGATAATGTTTGTCATTTCTTTTGAGCTGGCGCTGATATTATGCATACTATCGCGCATATTTGTCAAAGATTCTTCCCTGCTTTTTACATTCATATAAATCGTTTCAGTATTGTTTTCAGTAGTTTTGACGTTTTCATTTAATTTCGAGATTATTCCGGCTAAAATAGATATTTCATCTATCAGTTTTGACAAGCTGTCAAACTGTTCTGCAGAATTTAATGACACTGTCGCGACATTCGCGGTAGCTTCGTCCAACGACGCGGAAATTTCCTCCGCGGCTGATGCCTGCCCCTGAATGTTATCTGTAAAGGATGATGTAGTTGATGACATTTCCTCTGTAGATACCGACAGCTCATTAGCGATGTCTTTTGTTTCTTTGATGACTGTTCGAATTTTTTCGGCAAACTTATTAAAGTTCAGAGCGAAAAATCCGATTTCATCTTTTGAGAAAGCCTTCAATTGTCTGGTTAAATCACCTTCACCCTCCGCGATATCCTGAAAAATCATAGCGGTCTTTTTAAGCGGACGTGAAATTATCAGAGATATCCAGATACTTGCACTTATAGTGATTACTATAGATAGTATTATAACGAAGATTGCTGAAAAGGAAACTGACTTTAAGGTATTGTAGGCACTGTCTTTTTGCAGTGAGATTACAGAGTTTTCACTTTGGATAATTTGGTTTACATTATTATATACGGTGTTGAAATTATTATGTGCTGTCTGAAAATTGTTAAGGGCTGTTTCACTGGTTTTATCATTAATTGACGAGAAGTTTTCTAGAGCAGTTCTCGCGGTACTTAGAGCATCAATAGAAGAATTTACTAAATCAATATTTTTTTCACCAAGAGTAGGGTTCTTTAGGAGTTCATTTAATAGAAGATTGGCTTTTTCCAGTTTCCCTGAATTGTTGTTGTAATAGCTCTCGAAATTCTCAAAATTATTTTGGATGTTTGATAATTTATGTAATTCAGAATTAAATTCAAGAAGAGCAATTATAGATTCATAAGATTTTTGATATTTTGGCACAGATGATTGATAGACAATATTTGTGAGTGATGAAAGTTTATTAAAACCTGTAAACGATATTACAAGTATTACAAGAAGGAATATAACCGACAGTGCGGTTGGGATTATTACTTTTTTTGCGATTGATATGTCATATAGAAATTTTTTTATTGAAAACATAGCTTCCTCTATTTATGTGTTCTAGTAAATACGCCGTCCCAAGTTTCGGGAGGTGTCTGTTCTTTGTAGAATTTACATCTCGCTATCAACAATTGACTTGAGTAATCCTTTCTTCCTAGCAAAGTTTGACATTCCTGAAATTTATCTATAGCTAAATCAAAATTCCTTGCTCTATAAAGATTGAAGCCTTCCTCGTATGCGTTAACAGCTTGAATGGTATTAGGATCAATATCATTAATATAACCGATTACTTCGTAAATTAAAACCGGCTCGTTTTTGCCTTTTACACGAACAGCATCAAGCAGCCGGACAAAAATTTCCTGATCAATAGCTACTTTAGTATTTTCGCTGATAAGGATATCTACCGCGTAATCTTTTCCCGCTGCTTCAAGTCGTGCTGCCAGATTAACTGTGTCGCCCATCATAGTGTATGACGCAAGTTCAGACGTACCCATGAACCCGACTTTCGCGATACCCGTGTTGAGTCCTATACGGAAATGCATTTCCTGAGCTTCTGGGCAATATGCGTTTTGCGATTTCCAAAGTTCTTGGAGATCCTTCATTTTTTTCCGCATTTCGATAGCACTTTTCACGGCGGATATTTCACTTTTTTCGAGATCGAGTGGTGCACCGAAAATACCGACAATTGCGTCACCAATATATTTGTCCAGTGTCCCCCCGTTATGTTTTAGAATTAGTGTCATTGCGGAAAGATATTCGTTTAGAAGTGACGCGAGATCCGCACTGCTGAGTTTTTCACTTATGGTGGAAAAAGACGCTACATCGGAAAAGAAAGCGGTGATTTTTTTCTCGCCACCCTTTTTCAGTGACTCCAAATCTTTTAACGCTTCATTAACGATTGACGGATCGATCATGTTGGATAGAATTTTACTGTATTTTCTTTTTTCTGCACCTTCAGTTAAACTGAGGTAAACGAAAGATACTATAGAAGATAAAAATCCAGAAAATGTGACGAAGAAGGTATTGCTTAAGTAGTTGGTTGTTGGAAAAAGTAGAGTGGATACTGCAAAATATCCTATGAGAGTAAACAAGACACCAAGTCCCTGAATGATTGATGATTCGAAAAAGATTACAATTAACGAACAAGCAATTATTATTGCTAAACTGCTTAGAAGGGTTCCTGCAGTGCTCTGTTGAATGATGTGGTTATTCTGTATAATATTGCTGATTATATTTGCGTGAATTTCCGGACCGGGTGTTGATGGTGCGATTGGAGTATTTTTTAAATCCATACCAGCTACAGCGGATATTCCAATTATTACAATTTTATCCTTAAATATTTCTGGTGGAATAAGTATTTTATCGGCCTCACCCTTATTCATATATGCAATGGATGTTAGAATAGCCCCCATGGAATAACTGGTTATTCTATTTTTTGAGTGGTAATTTACTGAATAATAACCGGTTTTTCCAATTGGGATTGTATATTTACCTACCGTCAGGGAGTTTTTATTTACTGTAATTTCGGGATCCATTCCATAAGCCATAATCGCGGATAATGTCATAGATGGAAAATAATGTTCTCCATACCTATGAAAGAGTTTACTTCGTCTATACATACCGTCGCTGTCACTTTTAACGGATGCTATTGCTATTCCCTTAATTATGCTCTCTGGTGTGGTTGTCATCGTATTTATTTCTTTTGAGGAAGTGCCGCAGGGAACATTGGAACGCAGACAGGGAATGGGGAAGAAATTCTCATTGTTGGGTTCAAGATACTTATTAATTATTTCTACGTTTTTCACCGGGATTGATAAATTTTCCATAATATCTTTATCCAGAACTTGCGGAATCTTTCTTTCTATCTCCGGTTCAATAATTGCGTTATGGAAAATGTTTCCAGCCTGCGAGATTGCCTCCGCGAAAATTATATCATTTTTTGGTTCAGTTACATCACTTTCTGTAAAAAGTAGGTCGAAAAATATTGCACGAGGTGGATCGGTTTTATTTATATAGTCTAAAATTTCAAAATATATAGATCGTGGCCATGGCCATCTGCCTAGACCTACTGAATTTCCAACAGACAATGTTGCGTCGTCAATTAAAATTAGTACTACATCATCACTCGGTTTGTCAATTTTGCCACCGAAATTTTTCAAAACAAAGTCATAATTTTTCCAACTGAGATATTCGCCAAGATAAGCAAATATTCCGACACAGATCAAAAAACATGAAGAGCATTGGACAATTGTTAGAATAATTTTCTTTTTGATCTTTTGTTTATCAATGCTCATTACTTTTCTCCTGAATTTGAATCATTATTCCTTCCCGCAGTTTAATGGTGTTGTTTAAAAAGTCAAGAAATTATTGCTTTCTTAAGGTTTATTGTTTTTTATACTTCTCTGGCACCTTTATTTCCGACAAAATTACGAATATGTCTTGAAAATAAGGTGTCAGAGAAGTTATCTGGAAGTTATTTTGTGTGTAAAAACAAAAAAATATATCATAAAATCAAAAAAGTAAACAAAAATATAAACGATAAAAATAATACGGTAATTAAA
>CAYLTM010000010.1:0-312 GCA_964386495.1 uncultured Leptospirales bacterium | reverse complement strand
AATATAGTCATTATTTATAATTTTGGGTCAGCATATTACACTTTTTTAAATTTTGTGCTTGACAATTTTCATTGGATATGTATATTCCTTCACTGTAAAATAAAGCGATATTTCGGCATCGTTTGAAATATAATTTTGCCGGAAACGCAAAAAAAATTTTAAGGAGAAATCTATGAAGTTACAAAAAGTCTTGGTTGTTTTAGCAGCCATAGCAATTGCGAGCTTGTCTTTTATGAGACTTGATTGCGAAGATGTTAAAGATGTTGCAGGCGGAGATATGAGTACTTCGTTTACAGAGAAGCCTCGCGGCGA
>CAYLTM010000009.1:46413-50704 GCA_964386495.1 uncultured Leptospirales bacterium | reverse complement strand
TATTTTCTCAATACGCCTGGTTTAACAATACTTTTTCGCCTACATTTCAAACACATGAACCGGGAGGTAAACTGCCTAACAAGCTCGGAATTTATGATATGAGCGGCAATGTTGAAGAACATTGTTTTGATTGGAATGTTGATTTTTGGGCGGTGGATACTCGATATGTCAAAGGACAGCATTGGGCATCTACTCGTTATTGGAATATGGAAATTGGCCACTGGAACTATAAATCTCCATGGGATGTAAATGTAGATAGGAATACAGGTTTCCGCTTTTCAAGAACGGATTAGTGTTTCAACAAAATAATTCTTTGTTGAAACAATATGATGTTGTAAAATTTAAACGCTTGAGTCATAGAAGGCATAAATATGATTTTTAAAAATTTTTCGGTTATTTTCATATTTTCATTATTGATATTTTTATCATGCTCGATTGGGCAGTCTTTTGACATTGTTGAGGATCCGGTTATTCCCGATCCTCCGGTGTTTGACCCGCCTACCGGAAAATATGACAAGGACATACAGGTTTCACTAACATCAAATGTCGAAAAATCCTTTATTTATTATACGAATGATGGCACAGATCCTACAGATAAATCGCAGGTGTATGAAAACCCAATTCCGATTACCGGTGTATCTGCTGTGGTAATAAAAGCTGTAGTCATAACTTCAAAGGATCAAATTAGCGAGATCAGTATGGGCGAATATAATGTGTACTATATTCCATCCGCGCCGACAGCACCGTCGCTTACTTTTGGAGACAGCCAGCTCAAAGCGGCATGGAGTCCAGTAACTGGAGCGTCTTCCTACAATGTGTATTATTCAACGGAAAATAATTCCGCAACCGCAAAACAAAGCGGCGGGGATATAAAATATCTGACTCAAACAATAACCGGCTTAACAAATGACACAAAGTATTATATCTGGATAAAGGCAAAAAATTCTGCTGGAATAAGCCCTTTCAGTCCGGCAGCATCTGCCGTGCCGATGATACAACCGACAGCACCATCGGGGTTATCCGTTGTTGAAGGCAGAGCTCAATTGTCAGTAAGCTGGAATTCCATCGGCAATGCTGAATGTTATAATATTTTTTATTCAATCACTAACGATTTTTCAACCGCGTTGCAGAGCGGAGGCGATATTATTGCCCTGAATTATACAATACCATCTCTTACAAACTTTGCTACATACTATATCTGGGTAAAAGCCAAAAACGCGGCAGGTACTGGCGAATACAGTACTTCAATTAAAGGGATTCCTTTTATGAAGGATACCTATACGGCGGATGGGGTTTCATTTAGAATGTCATTCGTATCGGCAAATAAAACTTTCCCTTTAGGGGAAACTGACCGCGGAAAATTGAATAATGTACCAGAACCTACACCGCCAGCAACCGCAACGTTTAATTATCCAATATGGATAGCAGAAACTGAGACCACATATCAGTTGTGGAAGGCTGTTTACGACTGGGCGACTCATACAGACCGAGGTGCTAATAAATACACTTTTGCGAACCCCGGTGTAAAAGGAAATGACGATGCCGCCGATAAATCTGTTAATCATCCTGTAACAACAATAAACTGGCGGGACGCTATAATCTGGTGCAACGCGCTGACGGAATGGTATAACGCGAAAAACGGAACGGCATTAACTCCGGTTTATTATGCCGATTCTACTTATGCAACTCCAATTAGAACATCAACAAATAGTACTACGGTAAATACAACGCTCGGAAGTGAGGATAACCCGTACATAAGATCAGCATCAACAGGTAATAATGTAATGTCAAACTGTAACGCAACAGGGTTCCGGCTTCCAACGTCTTACGAATGGGAGATGGCTGCAAGATATAGGGGAACTGATAAAACAAATACTGTTGATATTATTTCAGACGGAATTGATTTTGCTAATCCTCCTGATGGATTATATTGGACAAAAGGCAACTCCATAAGCGGAGCCGCTGATTTTTATTCAAACATAACAGAAAGTAATAAATTTGCCGTATTAAACGAATTAGCTACAGCACCAGTCAAATCAAATTTACCGAACACTCTTGGTTTATATGATGTCAGCGGGAATGTTCACGAATGGTGTTTTGATTTGCGGACTTTAGTAGAAAGGATTATGAGGGGATCTCACTATGGTTCTTCTTATGATTATCAAGTTCAATTAGCTTATTTGTTTTTTGACATACCTTATCGAAAAGATCAGTATTCAGGTTTTCGTTTTGTAAGGTCGGAGTGAATTAATTTATATTCTTAAAAAGTATTATATCCTGTCAAAATTGTTTTAAGGCATTGCAGTTTGAAAATTTCTGGTTTGCAACCGGTACAACGACTTTTCTGGTTAAGGCATTACAAAAACAGGGAAAACTTCCCCATGAGATAAGTCCAAAAATTGTGACATCTGTTTTTTTTGACAAGTTTGAACTTGAAAATATGGATTTAGAATCCCTATTATTTCAAACCGGTTAAAAAAAATATTACGAGCCACAAAAAAACTTTGGCAAAAAATATTGCAGGGGCTATTGTTGCAAGGATGTGATGTGATGAGAAATTGAGAATCCATATCACAGAAAAAATCCGCTCCTAAGAGCAAAATTTTTCAGCAATTATTCATTCTAAATTATTAATCGTATAAAATGACTACTCATGTCACGTAAACCAAGAGCATTGGCTGCTTTACCAGCAATTGGCTGAGTTGTTATTGTATTGCCGTTTGGTGATGAGAGGCTGTTCCCATACCATGCATAAGGGTTGAAATTATCATAATTAGGTTGATTTATCCCACTATTACTTGAGTCAAACCCTACTGATCCACCGCTTACCATATTGCCCGCTGTCCAGCTTGTTCCATCCTGGTACCGCACGGCACACTCCCACTCCATACTTCCCGGAAGACGGAATCCCTTTGACGCGGCTTTTACATAGGGCACGTCGAAACTGCCTGCTGTGGAGTTCACGCTTGATCCATATAGTCCGTCAGCAGAACTACGGTGCGGCGTTGCGAATCCGCTATCCGTATAATATACACAATCCAGATCTGGTTCAATCCCATTGTTAGCGTTATAATATTCTGTAAGCGCGTTACACCATACCATCGCGTCGCGCCAGTTAATCGTCGTTACCGGATGCTTGTCTGCATACCATCACGGACTAATACTGCAAACGCGTATTTCGTATTGCCTTTTAACACAGTTTACGAATCACTTTTTTCATACCGCCTCTCAAAGATGTTATATCTTTATCAGTTTTTCAATAACTTGTAAACAGGTAATCGGCAAACTGTCAATGTGTACTTTATTTGTTGACTAAATTAAATATAGCGATTACAAATTATTATTAATACATAGTATATTATAATAATTTATATTTCAAAAGTCAAGTAAAAAGCCCGCTTTATGATTAATTAGTTCTTGGTGATTAATTCGTGTTTTCCCGTAAGAAAATAAGCGTTCCACACACGTCATGGGCGCGGATAGAACAAATTTGTTCAATATTACGGAAAAGGTCTATTAATCACCAGAAACTAATTAAGCTTCACTCGAGGTTTTCTTTTTTTTAAGCACTTGACTTATTTTCTGAATATTACAATTTTACCTTAGTAGCAAAATAGCAATATTCAGGTACACTAATTATGAACCATTTATATTTTAGCGAATACAGTATTGGCAGATTCTCAGTAATGATACTTTCTCTGATTATAATATTATATTTTATTTTCAGGAAATCCAAATCAGTATCATCAATATTACTATTGTTTACTTTTACATCATTTTTTCTATTTAATTTTGGTTATTTTATCGCTTATTCATTATATAGTCCCTTAGGTTTCTTGGGCTGGTACGTAGCCGCGTTTGGTTCTTTTGGTCCAATTGCGCTTATTCAATTCGCGTATCGATTTCCAAGTTACCACTATAAAAAAGAAAGCAAAGTTATATTCATTATATCGTCATCAATGTTCATTTTATCTGTGTTAGAATATTGTATATTTTCGAGCAACAGACCTATAATGTCAACTAGCACTCATTACGGGTCAACCTATGCGTCACGTTTCCTGCCTATTTACTGGGTGTTAGCAAATATTTGGATCGTGATTTTATGCTTTCGACAGTCAAGAAGGATCGGGATTGAACATACTATTGCAGACAAACGATCTTTTAGTATTTGGCGAATATTTTTGCCGAATATTAGACCGGCTAAGGCCGCTAGAAATCTTGGAATATTGATTATGCTTGAACTGTCATTGAGCCTTTCCTCAGCACTGTTTATGAGTCTTAACATTATTTC
>CAYLTM010000009.1:44928-46403 GCA_964386495.1 uncultured Leptospirales bacterium | reverse complement strand
AAGCGGTGGATTCCTCATTATCTGCACGATGTATATTGTTGTGTATATCAACAATTCTACTGAAGCCAATACGTTCATGATAAAATTTACTGGAATATCGATGGTTACAATATTTCTCGTCATTGGAGGTATGAGCAGTTTAGTAATGAGTAATTATGATTCTACATATTCTGAAATCCGAAAAGCTCAATTATCATATATTGGAGATTATGTTGATGCGGAAAATGCAGATTTTCCGGAAGAAGTTGAATTTATCATTATCAGCGATACCTCAAATATGATGGCTGTTCCTGAAATTATTTATTCCCGCGAAAAAGATTTTCAAATTCTAGAACCTCTGCGATTCTGGGAAAAACCGCCGTCAATTAGAAATCTTATTACAAAGGAAATAAAAGGCAGTAATCTTTTTGATTATCAAGGGTATATTAGAAACATAAGGTTTTTTACTCAGATTAATAATCAAAATTACTATTACTTTTCATTTGAAAAGAATAATAGTTTATATGGTGTCGGATATAAATTTATCCAGTACAGAAAATATATGCATAATAAAGCAAAATTTTTATTTTTGATTATGTTGGGGTTTACGTTGTTTTATTTAATCATTTATCCTTTTCTTTTTTACACCGGTCTAGTGATCCCCCTTAATAATCTTTTAAAAGGTGTACATAAGGTTGATAATGGAAACATGGAAGTTAATATTCCGATTCAATACAATGATGAAATAGGGTATATATCAGGATTATTTAACAAAATGGTTTCGACCATCAAGGAGAAAAACATAAGCCTGAATGATTATGCCACTAACCTGGAAAAAATGGTAATTGAACGGACACACGAACTGGCGTTTGAAAAAGAAAAAACTGAAAAATTATTATTAAATATCCTGCCGCTGCAAATTGCGGAAAGATTAAAAAAGGGTGAAACATCGATATCTGACTATTTTGAAGAAGTGGCAATTCTTTTCGCGGATATTGTCGGCTTTACAAATTATTGTTCCGGAAAACCATCCGCCCACATTGTTGAAATTCTAAATGAAATATTTAACGCCTTTGATAAAACAACTGAAGAACTTGGATTGGAAAAAATTAAAACTATCGGCGACGGTTATCTGGTTATGGCTGGCGGACTAAAAACAAGTAAAGGCAGTCTGCTGAAAACAATTGATCTTGGCGATTATATGATAAATTACATCGATAATTTCAGTAAAAAACGCGGGATAGAATTTTCAATCAGAATAGGAATTCATATCGGCAATGTAACAGCCGGTGTTATTGGAAAGACTAAGTTTGCTTTTGATATATGGGGCGACACGGTGAATATAGCATCAAGAATGGAATCGACCGGAATTCCCATGGAAATCCATATAACCGAAGAAGTTGTTAATTTATTAAAAGACAAATCCAGGTGCTCTTATCGAGGCGAATTTGAAATCAAAGGCACGGGTTATTACAAAAACTGTTTTGACCCTGAAG
>CAYLTM010000009.1:41942-44859 GCA_964386495.1 uncultured Leptospirales bacterium | reverse complement strand
TCAATACGAAATACAAGCCTATCAGGAAGACTGTGTAAACAATATTGTCTGTCTTTTTGAAAGTCTGCGCCAAAAAATAAACTTTGTTGATGTAATGGCGGCACACCATAATAAATATAAATACAATTTTACGATCCAAGATACCAAAAACATTGACATAATGATGGAAACAGGAACGGGAAAAACCTTTACCTTCATTAAAACTATTTTTGAACTAAACAAGAATTATGGTTACAAGAAATTTATCTTTCTTATTCCTACTGTGCCAATTCGTGAGGGAACTAAAACGAATTTAGAAGACACCAAAGATTATTTTAAAAGCTACTACGCAAACCAAAAGGAAAAAGAAATTGAAGCCTTTGTTTATGAAGGCGGGAATCTTTTAGCGGTAAAACAATTTATCGGCACTTCGCATCTGTCTGTATTAGTTATGACACAGGTTCATTTAACAGTAAAGACAATATTTTAAATCGACCGCTAGAACGAGAAATGAACCAGCCAGAATTATTTGTAAATAATGATGAACCTCCAAAATCGTTTTTAGAATATTTGAAACGACTAAACCCAATTGTAATAATGGATGAGCCTCACAGGTTTGAAGGCAATGCCTTTATGACTTATTTCGAGGGTTTTGACAATTACTATTTGCGTTTTGGTGCTACATTCCCTAAGAATAAAGACAGTCTGCTTTTATCAAATGTAGCTTACGTGCTAGACAGCATTTCTTCATTTCGACAAAATTTGGTTAAGAAAATTGTTGTTTATACGCAAGACGTGGTTGAGAATACAGACACACTCATTGGTATAGAAAAAGTAGGTTCTAATAACATTGTGCATGTAAGCACCTTAACAAAAAGAAACAATCGAAATACATTTTGAGAAAGAACAAATACTATTTGAGCAGGGTGTAAAAGCGTTAACTCTGTTTTTTATGGAAAGCGACACTAGTTTGTTTCGTGGCGACAATCCAAAAGTAAAAAATATTTTTGAAGAAGAATATTTAAAGCAATATAACGAGCTTGTAAGAAAAATTGACCAAACGAGTGATTACTACAAATTTTTGCAAAACGATTATGACATCGATAATACACTGCAGGTTCACAAAGGATATTTTTCTGGAGATAAAGGAAACTCAAAAAACTCTAATAGCAGAAATATTTAAATCAGAAAATTATAAAAATGATTATTTAAGGAGAATGATTAATGATAAAATTTAATGATTATTTAAATAATAGATTCCAAAAAACCCAAAAGAAAGTAAAAATATTTGGAATGGCTATGATAAGTTTAAAATAGGTATAATACTGAAAGAAGCAAGAATAGAATCCGGATTATTACAAGAGGAGCTTGCAAAGAAAATACATACAACGAAAAGTGTAATGTCAAAAACTGAAAATCATGCAGAAAACATGAGGTTATCTACTCTTGAAAAATTTGCCAAAGCTTTAAATAAGGAAATAACAATTTCAATAACATAAGATCGGGGCAAAACGACACATAATACACGGGCATCCAATATTGCCCTGTCTTAGTTTTGGCGAAAAGTTTATTTTGCTTGAAAGCGTTTAGTGTGAATGTTAATCATGGTGGTGTAAGGGCGGGCAACATCGGATCACCCCGGAAACGTTATGCGTAATGCCCGACAAAAACAATTTAGACCTCGCCATTCGTGGCTCGGAAAATCAGAATGAGGAGTTTTATTATATGGTTGCCAAGATTACAACAATTATGAACACTACCCCAGAGAAGCTTTGGAAGGAAATAACTAAACCATCATCTTTACAATATGTTGCAGCTCCAATTTTATATTTTTTTCCATTACCTGGTACCGATTTAAATAGTAAATGGGAAATAAACAAGGAATACAATCTTAGATTATATTTTTTCAAGTTTATCCCATTCGGTTATCATAAAATCATTGTAAAGAATATTGATATTTCTCAAAACGAAATAGTCAGTAACGAGTCTGGTCTACTCGCTAAAGTATGGAATCATACAATTATATTTAATGCTATCAATTCCAATCAAATTGATTATACGGATATAATTGAAATTAGAGCAGGATTGTTGAGCATATTTATCTGGCTTTTTTCTCATTTTTTCTATCGACATAGACAAAGAAAATGGAAAATATTATTATCGAACGGCATAAAATAGTTGGATTTTAAATGGAGTTTATTAATCTAACTTTATCATCAGTTTTTATTCTATCCGTATACTTGGTTGCAACTTTAAGTTACTTTATTATTTACTCAAAGGATAATCTAAAAAATGGATTTTTTAGACTTCCGGTAATAATTAAAAAACTATATGTATTTATTTTTGTCGGCTCTGTTATTCGTCGATCCATTATTCTCGGTATCTAAATTTAGTATTTCAAATCACTGCTGTCCCATAGAATTGAGAGAAATACGATAAATGCTATTAATTTCCAAGCCTTGTTTTAATTTGGAATTGCAGAACTTTTTTTTATGATTCAATAATTTCTAATTTCTGAATATCACTACTGTGTTTATCAGTAAAATAGAATACTATTTTACAAAGCCATGATTTCCCATCTTTGTAATAATTTCACTGTATGATTAATTTAGGATATTCTTCAGTGAGTCTTTTAGTAAATATGTTCAAAGCTATTTTGCTTATTTTAATACTTTTGTTAATAGTTCATCCCTTGGAAACTCCGCAGGATTATTGAGTAGTAGTTTATCCATAATAATACTTTTAATTATTAGATCAAAAAATTTTGTCTGTCTGACATATTTGTAAAACCACTTCAGATGATACTGATGTTCGTTTTGATACTTCTTCAATTGTCATTCCTTGATTGTAAAACCGTTTTACAAAACAAGGAATGGTTTCTCCTATTTCAACTAAATTGTTTTCCGGGTCAAAAAAACGAATTGTATGTTGCCCCCAT
>CAYLTM010000009.1:31920-41932 GCA_964386495.1 uncultured Leptospirales bacterium | reverse complement strand
GATATTTATTTAAATTTTCAACAACTATATCAAAATCATCAGTCTCAAAACAGATTTCTAAATTTTTGTTTCCAGATTTATCAAAGGTTCTTCCAAGTTTCTTTGCAATTAGATACTCTTCTTTCAGTTTCCATAATGAAAATCCATTTTTGAAACCGACACAGTTACCAAAATCAAACTCTACTTTTTGTTGAAGAATTTCCTGATAAAATGATATCATTTGTTCAAAATTATCGGTCATTATTACAGTTGAATGATATTTAATTTCCATTACTAATTCCCTCTTTTTTTAATAAATTTATTTCCCTAAGAAAGTGTATTATTATTTTCTTCCGTTAGAAAAATTTATATAATTGCACTCAACTCTTTGCTTACACGATGTTGCATGGTATTTTGATTCTGCAAAAACCGTGATTATGCTCAATTTGGGTGATGACAGTGTTTCACCGTAAGAATTACATAACGACTATTGTACGATGGTACCCCAAAACTATTTTTTATATTTGTGCTTATCTTTTTTATCAACTTTCATTATATTTTCAAATCTTGTATTGCTTATCGGATGGTGACTTAAAATATTGCCATCGTTAATTATACAAAATGATCCGAACGCGCAAGGAGATTTTTGCACAGATTCTGCATCATTCATTTCAATTAATGCAGGATTTAGATTTAATTTTTTTGCAGTCTGGATTATTGCATCGACATTTTTTACAGAATAAGGGCATTGTGGCGATCTCATGATTGTTAAACCACTTAAATGATTTTCCAATGAATTATTTATAAATTTCGGGTTGTTTGATTTTTTATTAAATTTCAGTACTAAAAGTTCAAAATCTGGTTTCATGTTATCAATTAATGAAAAACCTTTTTTAATAAAAATATCTTTCTTTGCCATAAATGAACCATTTCTGGTTATAACAGCTATTCCATTTTTATTTTCTTTTTTTGAATCTTTTATACACTCATCAATAAGAATTGAAGCATATCCTTTTCCTTTAAATTCTTTTTTAAATCCAACAAATACACAATGAATAAACATATATCCTTCGGCATTGACAGGGCGATGAGCATATTCGCCAGGAATGTATTCCAGCATTCCTTGGTACCCGCCAGATTTTGAAATCAAAGCTTTTATTCGAAGACCTTTAGGATAATATTTTTTGATCCAGTCAACTTTTCTTTGTAACTCAAGATGCTTATTTATGTCTTTATAGCCGCAGACACCATATTGGTCAATGTTTTCAGGTGTAAGATCAATTATTTGAATGTCTTTACTCTCTAATTCCATAAGTTACCACCTTATTTCATTTTTGAACACACATTTATTTACGAGGTATTTCGTTCAATTCTTAGGAAAGTATGTTAAACGATAACGTCCGAAAATATCAACAAAAAAAACAAGATTGAAATACTTTTCGAGTTAGTCGGCATTAATCAAGCATCCTGTATTATTGCCGGGTCGAGCACTTATTGGTCATTCTTGCCCGTGTTCGATACTTGTGCAGCCTGCACGTCGCAGTCACTTTGTGTTCGCACAATGGAACCGAACTGACAAAAGATGATAATGTAAAATTACTTCTGTTCATTAATGTAGGTCATAATGTGAATTAATATTATCTTGAAAAAATCAAGCTATATCTTGCAACTGAACACAATTATCGGGGAGATTTGTAATATTTCTTCTAGAAAGGGGTTTTTATATGCAATTGTTACGGCATAAGAAAATAATTTTACTTTCAATGCTTATTGTTATATTTAATTGTGCTAGTACAGTATTTGCAGAATCAAATACAATAAAACAGGAATTTCAACATTTCGGCTTTTCATTATCAAACAATGGTCTATTTATTCTTCCTCCGCTAATATGGAATATTGTTTTCATTTCAAAAACACCTTCATATTACTCATCGGGATCTGCTCCTGATATTTTGTTGATAACTGAAAATGTTCTTAGGGTAACAACATTTGTTTCACCATTCTTTATTCCAATAAATACGAATCATCAACTTTTTTATCCAGGCTTAACAGTTTATTAAGTTGGACTTGGCGTTTATTTTTCATCATGGTTATTTTTGATGTTTTTTCCTGATTTAGAATTATCAAAAACTAACTTTTCAAGACTATTACCTGCGACAACTCCTATTATTTGGCTTGTTGGTATTGGGATGATGTCTCAAGCTCCAATTTGTTATTCTGCACTTTCAACTGGATTTGTTAGTGCACATGTCGGAGAATATCTTTTTAGATTTAATATTATTGAAATAAAATTTTGAACGAGAATGGTTTTTCCCTTGGTTATTGATGTTTTTTTTGTAGTTTTCTAAACACTCATTCATTGTTATTTTCCATTTATACTTTTTATTATATTTTTTGTATCAAAAAATATAATTTATGATTAAAATTTCATGTCGGTTGCACTGTGGGAACTTTAAGTTAGATATGAATCCTCTGAGCTTCCGATTGAATATCCTCTATCACACTTCCTACTTCCAGATTTCGGCGTCTAAGCCTCAATCTGGATAACCGTGTTGGTGTTTTGACATCATTAGCTAACGTTTAGAAGTCTTAGTGCAGCAGGTCTTAAAAAAAACGCTGATGAAGTAAGTGGTCAAACGACGAAAGTATAAAAAATGGAATGGGCGACACCTGCTATGCTAAGAATTTGTTGGACGAAACTACTTATAGTGACGTGAAATATGACAGAACAATCCAATAATTTCAAAACGCCTCTTTTGCAAGAAGGTAAACGGCCGGTTGCCCTTTTGTGTTAAATCCTACATCAAGCCGAGCACTTATGTATTTTTCCCTGTCTAATATTACTCTTAACCCGAGACCACCTGTAAGTTTCGTATCTGATATATTGTAATCGCTCAATTTTTCCTGAACTTGACCATTTGCTGCAAACATAGTTCCGGCAAACCGCCACCATATTGGATAACGATATTCGACCTGACCCGCTATTGCAGTTTTATCAATAAAGCGGTTTTGCATAAGTCCCCGCATTAATGAACTACCGCCAATTGCTGGCAGAGAATAAAAAGGTACGTTCCCGGAAGAAAGCTCTGTGCTCAACTGGAAAGCAATAACATGTGTTTTATATATTGCGTGAAAATAACTTGCCTCAAACTCTGTGAAGGAAAAATTATAATCGCTCCATGGCATTGTGTACATTGAGGAAAACTTTATTAGAAAACCGCTCAAAGGGTAGAAAAGGGAATCTCGGTTATCATAAAGAAGGGTTACGCCGCTTGCAGTTTCCTGTCCGCCATGAACTCCGGTGATATCTTCTTTAATGAGTTGTTTATTTTTTTCTGTCTCAACGATATTAACATTTTTGTAATGAAGCAATAATCCTGCGTAAAAATCCGGAAACATATTCCTGTAAAACTTGTTAGAAAACACAAATGTTTTTGGAGTATATTTCTCTACGGTAGTATCCTTTGAATTCAGTCATAATCCCCAGAAATCTGATGGAAAATAACTATATTCCGCTATACCATCAACTTTATAAGAGCCATTAGAAAAATATACCTCTGGCATAATACCAACCGATATTTGCTTCTTAGTTGTCGCTACGCCATAAAACGCTGCCTGGTCAATGTCAGTTTTTTCACCAGTTCCTTTATCATAAAGAAGAACAGTAAAGATACCAATACCAAAACCCGTATCGGGTGTATAAAAAGGAGCACCAGCCGGGAGAATATCAAAACCACTTTCTTGACCTTCAGAATTATCAGCCCAAACTTCTGTTTGAACTTATAAGCAAAGAATGGTCATTACTGTAAAAATAATTATTTTCTTAAAAACGGAGCTAGGCTTCATTTTTCCATTTCCAAAATATTTTTCTATCGAAAGCACATACGCTAATAGCTGATAAAAAAATCATAGCTGTGTGAATGTATTCAGCTATATAACCAGCCTGGAAAATCATCCCGAAATAATTCGATGAAAAATGAAATAGTATTGCAGATACTGTGGATTTCCCTGTCCTATAATAAATCCATACATATAAAATACTTTTAGGAATCATTTCGAAAAAATATCTCCCTAATGCTAATCCGCTCAAGTTCATCTCCTTGAGAGGGTAATCGATAATAAAGAATAATGGAATGTGCCATGTCGCCCACAAAAGTCCATTTATTAACCCGCCACCTATTGGACCGATTTTTTGAACAAGACGATCGAGGGCATAACCCCGCCAGCCAAGTTCTTCAGGAAGTGGTCCGAAAAACAATGTGAAAATAGCAAACGGTATCAAAGAAATTGGACTCGAAATATATTTAGGATCAAACATTCCAGATGAATAATCTTCCCCTAATGCGATTGCCAACAATAACGAAGTGCCGACAAATAATAATGGTAGTAACAATATTATAGCATACCATTTCGGGGTGATTATTTTCGGGTTTAGAGCTCCTATATAACGTTTGACTTCTTCTTTTTGTGAAAAAAATTTCAGCATCACAAGAGCACCAAGAGTTGGACCAATTCCGCCAAGTGCAACAAGAACAACACCGGGTAAACTTTTCGAACTTATCCCCATAATAACAGTTGCAAACCATGCGAAATATGAAAAGATTAAAACAATACAGTAAAACAAAACAATCTGTTTAGTTTTTTCTGTTTTCATAAATACTTGCTCCTTAGTAATTGATGATTTGCAATCATAGGTTTAATTAACTCGATCAAAATAGGCATCTAATATGGTTTTTAAAACAATAATATCAATAGGCTTAATTAAAAAATCAATCGGCTTAGTTTTTTCAGATCTTTCTCTGATTTCTTTATCATCATAACCAGTTATAAAAATAATAGGAATATCTGATTCAGCCTTGATATCTTCAGCCGCATCAATGCCATCTATTTCCCCTGCCAGCCTTATATCCATCAGAATAATATCTGGCGGATTCTTATTGGCGAAGAATATTGCTTTTTCGCCAGTAGTGACATGATGCACGGTCGGGTAGCCAATATCCTTCAGCTCCTTTTGCATGAGCATTGCAGTTATAACCTCATCTTCTACTAAAAGTATTTTTTTTTCCATGTTAGACCCTTGCCTTATATAGATTGCCTGGAAATTCGAGCGAACACCTAATGCCATTACTATTTTCTATAATTATCTTGCCGAGCATTTGATCTTCTCCAATGCTGTGAATGAGTTTTAACCCAAGTGATTCGCAATTTCTAAAATCAAATCCGTCTGGAACACCGACTCCATTATCTGTAAATATCAACAAATAATTTCCAGATTCTACCTGAGCTAGGTTGATGTTGATTATTCCAGTTCTTCCATCTGGAAATGCGTACTTCAACGAATTTGTTGTCAACTCGTTAATAATCAATCCAAGAGGTATTGCAGTATCAAGAAGAAATTTGTGATCATCTACTGAAATATTAAATGCTATTCTGTTATCTGAAAAACGATAACTCTTTACCAATAGAGTAATTAGGTTCTGAACATATTCTTTGATTGAAATCTGTGATAAATCATGGCTCTTATACAACATCTGATGTACAAGTGATATTGCCTGGATTCTATCTTCAGTATTTTTTACAAGTTGCTGTAATTCAAAATTTGAGGGGGAATCTAATGATTGAAGTACAATCATTCCGCGAATGACCTGCATTGTGTTTTTTGTTCTGTGATAAACCTCGCGAATCAAGATTTCCTTTTCATTAAGCGATTTGCTTAAACGGCTTTCACTATCAAAAAGCTCCTTATTCGTTTTGGCAAGCCTTTCGTTCAATGCTTCAAGTTTACCGTATTGCAGTTTTATTTCAGCTTCTGTTTCTTTTCGCTCGGTGATATCATCTAGTAAAACAATGAAGGCTCGCTGGGTATCAAGAAGCATTTCTGCCGCACTGACTTCCAGCCATAGCGTCTGTTCATTTTTTTTCCGTATGACAGAGAGTTTAGTTTCGGCTTTATCTATTGAACCACCGGTTCCGGCAATTAAATTTTCAATTCCACGGCGAATAGGGCAGCTAGGACAATCTGATCCATGGTCACAACCCGCTTCAAAACTATGTACGCAATGGAAAGCATCGCCCAGTCGATGATGCATTACCTGTGATTCATCTCCTCCACACAAATCAATAGCGGCTCCATTCGCACGGAGAATTCTGGTGAATTCATCAAGAATCAGAACGGCAATGGGATTGGATTCAAAAGCAATTTCAAAATTATCTCTTTCAATCTGAAGTTTATTTTCCATCAGTTTGCGCTCGGTTATGTCCGTAAACCAGCCGATTAGGCTGGTCAGCTTACCTTCTCCCGAGTGCAATGGTGCGCCGGAAACAACAACATTACGTCTTCCCCCGCGTGAACCTACGAGTTCGAGTTCATAGCTTGACTGAAGCCCTTGCTCTCGCTTGGAGTGTTCAGCCTTCATAACATCTAATGATTCAGGAGTGAAAAATGAGTCGATTTTTTTTCCCGTAAGGTCTTCCGTGCTGTCCAGTTCGAGCAGCGATATGGCAGCCGGATTTACATAGAGTGTTTTTCTATCCTGATTGATTTCCCATATGCCAACTGGACTGGTTTCGGTAATCGTCTTATACTTTTCCTCGCTCTCGCGCAGCTCCTCCTCGGCCTTCTTGCGCTCGGTGATATCGCGGGCAATGGAGAAAAAGACTTGCTTGCCCTGCAAATCAATAATATTAACACTTATCTCAACAGGAATCTTTTCCCCTGTTTTTGTCAGATGGATTGATTCAAATGTTACATTTTCGCCATTCATCACTCTTGTAATTACAGGTAAACCTGTCTTTATGAACGTTTCTGTATCGTGCATTTCTTTCGGCGAGATATTCAAGAATTCTTCTTTCGAATACCCATATCGCCTGCAAGCCACATCATTAACATCGATAAAATTGAAGGGGACACCGTTTTTATCAAATTCATGAATGAAAACAGCATCATTACCTGAATTGAAAAGGGTCTTAAATTTTTCCTCGCTCTTCCTCAGTGATTCCTCCACCTGCTTGCGCTCGTTAATGTCCACTAATGAAAACTGCAGTAGAGGTATGTCGTCCGCAGAACAACTTAGAAGGTGCACTTCGGCATCCCAAACAACTCCATCAGGTCGCTGGTGCAGCCATTCAAACACCACCGAGCCCTCGTTTTTTGCTTTTTCTATATAGAATTCTGCCTTTTCTGCAGAAGGGATTTCATCGTATTGTATCGGGGCCGAAACATCGAGAGGTGTTAATCCTAATATCTGCTCTTTTGATGTATAGCCATATATTTCAATTGCGGCAGGATTACAGTCGATATACCTATAAGTATTTGCATCCATAATCACAATGGGAAGATGCGAGCTTTCGAAAACCTGCCTGCGGAAAGTTTCGCTTTTTCGCAAATCTTCTGTTGCGAAAAACCTTAGATTAACAGAATTAACCAGTTCATTATAAAATATTCCGAAGCCTTCAATTAGAATAATAAATAGCGTGAGAAAACCAACGAAAAATGAACCCCATACGGTTAGCAGATGGGCGTAATTGTTTAAATCGGGTTGGATTGTAATTTTTTCTGTAACATGTAGCCAGCCGTTAAAAATATACAATGCTAAAAAAAATGCTGCATAATAGTAGGCCGGCTTTCTTCCTAACAGAATAGTAATTATACTTATCGATATCAAAACAAAAAAGTGTAGCGAGTAATGAGCAAAAAAATGCAATCCGATAATACTAAGAATTAAGTATAAAATACCAAGGGAATGTGTTTTTAATTTCAAGCTTAGATGTTTTCGATAGATTTTTAAAATAATAAGCCAAATAAATAATAAAAAGTGGAAAACATATGTGGGTTGAAACCCTATTTCAAACCATCTAATCAAGCTGATACTTAAAGCAAAGCCTAAATTAATCATCGACAAAATCAACAGCTTGTTGACAAGCCTGTCTTTAATTAGGTCGATTTCATGTACCACTTTATCCATTTAAATACCCTATTCATCTTCGTTACCCATCATCAACCGGACACCGTCTCTTCCGAACCAGTTGGTGCTGTTTTTAATATAACTTTAAATTTTTAGTATTATGCTACATGCGATATTTATATGCAATCAAAAAAAAACACTTTCTAAAATAAAAACCCCGAATTCAATAATAAAAAATACAGGTGTTCTCTGAGTTAAACATTCCACATTATTAACCACTATTCTTTGGCAATATTATCCCAAGTGTTTATTGACTATAGTTGATTTTACGTGTTAATTATAAGTAATAAAACAAAAGGGGTGGTATTATGATTTTTAATGCAAAAATAATCAAAGGTTACAAGCTGAATGGGCTCGATGGAGAAATTGGAGGGATTAAGGAGTTTTATTTTGATGACCGGTTTTGGGCTATTCGGTATTTGGTTGCTGAAACAGGTTCATGGTTTACAAACAAGAAAGTATTGATATCCCCTTACTCGTTGCTTTCAATCGATAGGAATCTGCAGCATATTAATATTAATTTAACTAAAGAAAAGATTAAAAACTGTCCTTCAGTAGATAGTGATAAGCCGGTCTCGCGGCAGTATGAGGAGTCCTATAATAATTATTACGGATGGCCTTCATATTGGGGCGGGTCTCATATGTGGGGTGAATATCCCCGTATAAAAAACGATGGAAATAAAATTAGTAACTTCGTGCATATTGAAAAAGGCTGCGATCCGTATTTGCGAAGTACTAAGGAAGTCTGTAATTATCACATAAAAGCAATAGACGGTGATATTGGTCATGTTGATGATTTCATAGTTGATGATGAAACATGGGCGATTCGTTATCTTATAGTTGACACGCAAAATTGGATACCTGGCAAAAAAATTCTTATTTCTCCACGTTGGATCGATAGCTTTAATTGGAATCAGTCATCGGTATCAGTAAAACTTACTAAAGAAATTATCAGCCAGGCACCGGAGTATTCGGAAGAGCTGCAGATTAACCGTGAGTATGAACATAAGCTGCATGGACATTACAATCGTAAGGGATACTGGGTTGAGGGAAAAAGTGATGATGTTGAATTCGCTATGTCAACTCAAACTAATGAAGAAAATTATGGAAAAGTACTGGCTGTTTATGTTAGCGGAAAATTGACTAAAGAAGATTATGATAAATTTTTACCGGAAATGGAAAAGCTAATTAATATTCATGGCAAATTACGTGTACTATTCGTAATGACAAATTTTGCTGGTTGGGAATTAAGCGCTCTTTGGGAGGACATCAAATTTGATATAAAACATTTTGGTGATATTGAAAGAGTTGCGATGGTAGGAGAGAAAAAATGGCAGAAAGAGTTATCATTGTTCTGTGTTCCATTTGCTAAAGCGGTTGTTCGGTACTTTGATCATTCAGAAGCGTCAGAAGCGCGTATTTGGTTAAACACAAAATAGATAAATAATTATATTTTGGATGAAGTTTTTCAGTGTCATAAATCTGCTTAACCGGAACTAAGCGAGGTTTGCCCCTGAAGGGGCTTTTTCCGGGGCGTTGCCCCGGAACCTTGTAATTGATAATAAAGTGAAACTCAAAATATTATGCTTGATTTATTTCAAATAATAGTATTATTAGTTGAGAAAGGTGACACATGAAAAAAAATATTAATCCTCTAACAAATGAAAAGAAAAAAACTCCGGAATATTCAGAAATTTCCTTTAATAATGACTCCCAAATAGAATTAAAAGACAATTTCCCTATTGTTGGCATTGGCGCATCCGCGGGAGGTCTGGCGGCGTTTGAAGCATTTTTTTCCGGTATGCCTACAGATACTGATCCGGATATGGCGTTTGTTCTTATACAGCATCTGGCTCCCGACCATAAAAGTATTCTCACCGAACTTATACAGCGATATACTCGTATGCAGGTTTTCGAGGTTGAGGATGGCATGAAGGTTATGCCTAATTGCGCCTACATAATTCCACCAGGCTGCGATATGGCTTTTATTAATGGAGTCCTGCAGCTTCTTGAGCCGGTATCTCCGCGCGGGCAGCGTTTACCTATTGACTATTTTTTCCGGTCTTTAG
>CAYLTM010000009.1:30321-31910 GCA_964386495.1 uncultured Leptospirales bacterium | reverse complement strand
ATTGTGTTGTCTGGCACGGGAAGTGACGGCACCGCGGGTGTTCGAGCGATAAAGGGGGAAGGCGGTATGGCGATGGTTCAGAAGCCTGAATCCACCGAATATGATGGAATGCCCAGAAGTGCAGTAGCTACAGGGCTTATTGATTATGAGCTTCCTCCGGCTGAGATGCCAGCTCAGCTTATCGCGTATGTCACGCATGCTTTCGGAAAACTTCACAAAGAATTTACCGCACCATATGTTAAAAATGAGAATGCTGTTAAGAAAATATTTGTATTGCTGCGTTCGCAAACCGGACATGATTTTTCGCAGTACAAAGTCAGCACAATTCATAGACGCATTGAACGTCGAATGGCTGTTCATCAAATTGATAATATGAATGATTATGTTAAGTTTATTCAGCAGACTCCTTATGAGGTTGAATCATTGTTTCGAGATCTTCTTATTGGGGTTACAAGTTTTTTTCGGGATCCTGAAGCGTTTCAAATGCTGCAGGATCTGGTTATTCCAAAACTATTTATCGGAAAAAGCAGTGGTTCTATAATTCGTGTATGGTCACCAGGCTGTTCATCGGGTGAAGAAGCTTATTCTATCGCAATACTTTTGCAGGAACGAATGGAGCTTCTAAAACAGAGTTATACAATACAGGTATTCGCTACAGATATAGATTCGCACGCAATAGCAACAGCACGGGCGGGAATTTATCCAACCAATATTGCCGCCGACATTACACCCGAAAGACTTGATCGTTATTTTTCCATTGAGCCAAATGGCGGCGGTTTGCGGATACATAAAGGAATTCGCGACATGATGATTTTCTCTGAACAGGATGTTATAATCGATCCTCCTTTCTCAAAATTAGATCTCATAAGCTGCCGGAATCTTTTAATCTATATGGGTTCGGAATTACAGAAAAGAATTATACCTGTTTTTCATTACGCTCTAAATCCTTCTGGATTTCTTTTTCAGGGTACAAGCGAAACAGTTGGTGAATTTAGTGATCTTTTTTCTATAGTAGACAGGAAGTCTAAGCTTTACCAGAGAAAAGACGATTTTTGCGGTGTGCATCATCTTTCGTTTGGACGTTTTGTTCCACCAGCGACAGACAAGGGGGTGATTAATCCTCCGAATTTAAAAAAAACTATTTTGAGAAATAAACTGCCATTACGAGAACTTACTGAACAGGCGTTGATTCAGCAGATTACTCAGTCAGCGGCTCTAGTAAATTCTAGCGGAGACATTTTATATCTCCATGGGCGAACTGGAATGTATTTGGAACCGGTGCAGGGAGAGGTTGGAATAAGTAATATAATAAAAATGGCTCGTGAAGGTTTACGTCATGAACTATTGACATCCCTTCACAAGGCTGTAAGCAGTAAAGAGACTGTTAAAAGTTATGGTCTGCGTGTAAAAACAAACAGCCATTTTACAGCTGTAAATCTTATCGTTCATCCTGTTGTAAACGATAATGTTTTATCCAGTGGACAGGATAAAGAGGATGTTAATAAAAATCCGATGTATCTTGTAATTTTATCGGAGGATTCTGAGGCTAATCACGCTAATCATGAAAAACATAATTCCTATGATATGGA
>CAYLTM010000009.1:29356-30311 GCA_964386495.1 uncultured Leptospirales bacterium | reverse complement strand
TGGTCAGATTGAGGCTCTTAAAAAAGAACTACTCGCGAAGGAAGAATATATTCAGACTACGAATGAAGAGCTGGAAACTTCCAATGAAGAATTAAAATCCGCTAACGAGGAAATGCAGTCAATGAATGAAGAACTGCAGTCATCCAATGAGGAATTACAGACTTCTAAAGAGGAAATTCAGTCTGTTAACGAGGAACTGACTACAGTTAATATTGAACTTCAAACTAAGTTAATAGACTTGTCACGCGCTAACAATGATATGAATAATCTGCTTGCCGGCACTGAAATAGCGACGATCTTTGTTGACTGCAAATTAAGCATTTTACGTTTTACCCCTACCGCAAATCGGATAATCAATCTGATAATAAGCGATATTGGACGGCCTATCGGTCATATTGTATCAAATTTAATTGGATACGATTGTTTGGTGAATGATATTACGGATGTACTTAATACTTTGGTGCCAAAAGAAATTGAAGTTCAGACCAAGGATTCGAAATTTTATACATTGCGCATCAGCCCATATCGCACGTTGGATAATGTTATCGAAGGTGCGGTTATAACGTTTTTTGATATTTCTCGAATTAAACAGGCAGAGGATGTTCTGAAAATGGCAAACGATGTATTGCGTTTTGCCGCTGTTGTAAGGGATTGCAGTGACGCGATAACCGTGCAGGACATGGAAGGCAATATTATAGTATGGAATCCCGGAGCTGTTAAAAGATATGGCTGGAGTGAAGGTGAAGCCTTAACGATGAAAATCCGTGATGTAATTCCTGAGAATCTTCATTCAGATTATTTGTCGAAAATTATCGAATTGTGTCATAATCACATTCTCGAACAATACCATACTCAGCGTATTACTAAAGACGGAGCAATAGTAGATGTTTCACTAATCTCGATGGAACTTCTTGATGAAAATGGAAAGATGTACGCGATATCGACAACGGAAAGG
>CAYLTM010000009.1:28619-29346 GCA_964386495.1 uncultured Leptospirales bacterium | reverse complement strand
CATTATTTCGATTGATGCCAGATGTGTAACCGACATCCTGAGTAAACCAGATATTTGAAAATATCTGGTTTGATTATACTTTTTTTTTAAACATTTAATCATTTTGATCTAAAATTTTAATGTATTTGACATATTGTAAAATTTAATTTTTAGAATAATTTCATGTTGACTTTGTGTCTTATTTTTTCATATCGTTATATATTCGATAAGGAGTCAATATGTTGAAAAGTTCGGAGCTTCGTTATCAGGCGGAAGAGGTTGCTCGGAATAGCCGTGATTTGTACACTTTTGATTCCAAGGCGATGACAACTGAACAGATAGATGTTATGATACATGAGCTGCGGGTTCACCAGATAGAACTGGAAATGCAGAATGAGGAACTTCGCTGTTCACAGATGGAAACGGAAATTTCGCGGGAAAAGTATTTTGAACTTTACGATTTGGCACCTGTGGGATATATTACTATAAGTGAAAACGGTATTATTCACGATGCTAACCTTACTGCAGCGACTTTATTAGGTGCTACCAGAGGCGATCTTGTTAACCATCCGATAACTCAGTTCTTTCTCGCGGAAGATAAAGATATTTATTATCAATATCGTAGAAATCTCATTGTAAAAAATGTAGAACATTCGGAAAGTTTAACCGGCTCGGTACAGGATGATACCGCTATACAAAAACGTTCACAGGCGGAAAAGGGGCGTGTCTGCGAACTGCGAATGGTGAA
>CAYLTM010000009.1:17208-28609 GCA_964386495.1 uncultured Leptospirales bacterium | reverse complement strand
TCGGTTGTTACGAGTAATGTAGGCTGTGGATTGTTGTGCCGTATTGTAATCACAGATATATCGGAACGAAAACATGCTGAAGAAATAATCAATAAGCTGCTGGCCGAAAAAGAACTTATTCTTAAAGAAGTTCATCACCGTATAAAAAATAATATGAGTACTATCAGTGCTTTTCTTAGTCTGCAGGCAAATATTTCGGACAATAAAGTTATTTCTCAGGCGCTGAATGACGCGGATAACCGTGTTAGAAGTATGATGGTGCTGTATGACAAATTATACCAATCAAGTAATTATAGCGAATTATCAGTAAAAGAATATTTAATTGATATGACGAGACAGATTGTGAAAAATTTTTCAAACAGTTCCTCGGTGGCAATTATACATGACATTGAAGATATTGTACTTGATGTCGCGAAGATGCAGCCTCTTGGAGTTATAATCAATGAGCTTCTTACTAATATTATGAAGTATGCGTTTATAAATAGAGCCGATGGTTTAATTACTGTTAGTATTAAGTTGATTACATCAGAATTGAATCACGATTTCGTAAGAGTTGTCATCCAGGACAACGGCAACGGCATTCCCGACACAGTGGATTTTGATAATTCAACAGGTTTCGGGCTGACTCTCGTTAAACTGCTGACAGATCAACTATGCGGTGTTATCCGGATTGAAAGGTCTGATGGAACCAAAATTATTCTTGAATTTGATATATAGCGTTTAACCGCAACACGCGAAAGTTATTTGTGCTTGCATAAATACTGTTCTAATAAATAATATCTATTATGAAAATAAATCTTTTAAAATTTGTCTTGTTGAATATTTTTCTGTTATTATCGTCTTTATCCAGTTATGCTTTTCATACAATTTCCGCACAAACAATAAATCCGGATGATAAATCACCAATTAAAACAGCAATCTCTGTTCAGACTGGATTGATGAATGGTCTTGCAAAAGAGCTGGTTTATAGTAAGGCGGTAAAAATCAGCGAACTAGACTGGGATCTTAAACCTTTATATTTTACTGGTTTTTCATTCAATACGATTTTTTTCGACAAATTATTTTTGAACACCGGTGCTTGGATGGCTCTTAATGAAAATGCTGGGCGGATGACGGATCATGACTATAGTGAAAAAGGTGAACTGATTAATTACTCACGGCATCAATGTGTTTTTCAAAAGGCAGTGAATTATGATGTTAATAGCGGTTATAAATTTACGATAAACGAACGATTTAGTCTGTCGGGTTTAGTCGGATTTAATTATTATATTTTAAAAATGAACGCTCGTAACGGATATTTTCAATATCCCATTGGTACAGCATCACAGCCGTTCTATGGAACCGGTATAGCTCTCGAACAGTCTTACTATGTACCCTACGTTGGTCTTGGCGTTGTTATAAACACTTTCAATCAAATGTTTTTTACAAGACTATTCTCGATATATAGTAAATTAGTATATTGCAGTGAAAAGGATTATCATTTCAGGCGGCAGATAGATATTTTTTCTTCAATGAAATATGGTCAGTATATATCTGTCATAGCCGAGCAAGGTTGGAGGATTAATGATTACAATTCACTGGTTTTCTCATTTCAGTTTGTAGAAATTGTCACAGCTAAAGGAGACACTTATTATTATGAGCTGACTACCGGTGGAAAAACATCAAAGCGCTCCAACACATCGCAGGCTGGTCTTAGAGTGTTGAGTTATACAATTTCCGTGGAACATTCTTTACGATGGTTGTAGCGTGTTTTGCGTTATTTCGATTTTCATTTATCGCTGTCGATGGTTGCAAAAGGATTTATCACCGTGTTAACCATTGATACCGGTGCGTTTAGCGATAATGCTCTTCCATTTAATACAGTTATCATTTCATTGCCTGCTGATGATATTCTTACCTCCGAACCGGCGATTATAGTTCCTGACATCACACCGCCCCCGCTTTCATTTATTCTCGCGTCTGTGCCAACCTGCCAATAAACATTTTTCGCCTGAGCGCCGTTTATAAGAATTACATGACGTGGAGATGTAGCGTCTCCAACAATGAGCGAGTGACTCATCTGGAAAACCCATACAGAGTCTGTATTCCCTTTTCCATCGAGTGTGAGATCCAGTCCGGTAATTCGAAAGTCTCCAGTCGCTGACTTGTAGACACATCCTGAGAGAAGTAGTCCGCCAAGCTGACCGGAGGTTCCTGTGTCAATACCGTTGGGTAATAACTCAAGTTGTTTGAACAACGCCGCTGCTGTATTAACTGCTGAATACGCGATACCATATGTATACGCTGTGCCTTGAGGCGCGGCTGAATATATTTCACCATTCACTTTTCCAAGATTGTGTGAAGTTTCCATGTAGCTGAAAGAGGTGTTGTGAAATCCTTTAATTATTATTGAAGAACCAGTTGTTCCTATATCACCGGCAATTACTGTTGATGTTCCCATGTTGATTATACCTGAATCGCCGCCTAGAACCGCGAAAGTTTCCACAACACCGAGATTAAGAGATTGAGGATCTACAATATGTATTATTTTGGGAGAACTCATTGGCCAATCAGCTTCACAAGAAATAACTAAAAACGATAATATAATCAAAGCCCCAATTAAAATATATAATTTTAGTTTACTATTTTCCATGATTTATCCCCCCTTTATTACGAGCAGACATGTTTTCAATTAAGATAGGCTTAACTTGTTATGTCGTCAATATGGTTTGGATATTACTATTTGTTAAAATAAAGGCTATTAAAGAATGGCAAAAGGATTAGATTATAATGATTGAGATTTTTTTAAAATAAAATTATAATAAAAAATATTATGCTTGTAAAATTATTTAAATGTATTATATTAATATTTATGAAAATACATATGATGAAATTATTAGTTCTAAATATACTTCTGCTTTTAATGATAACTTCGGGTCATGCCTATCATGCTATTTCATGGCAAACGCTTCATCCTGATGAAGAAAATAACTTTAAAACTACTGTTGCAATACAGTCTGGAGTACTTAATGCTATATCAAAAGAATATGTTTTCAGTAACGGGTATAAAATCAGCGAACTAGACTGGGAAATTCAGCCAATGTATTTTTTGGGATTTTCATTCAACATGCAGTTCTTTAAAAAGTTTTTTCTGAATGCTGGCACATGGAGAGGGCTTAATCAAGATATAGGTTATATGCAGGATTATGATTATGATAATACCGGAAAGCTCACAAATTATTCAAAGCATGATTGTGTTTTACAAAAATCTGTTAATTACGATTTAAACATGGGATATAACTATAAAATTTTCAAGGATTTTAGCATCGCTGGTCTGCTGGGATTTAATTATAAGAATTTTAAGATGTCGGCAAAGAACGGTTACTATCAGTATCCTCCTGGATCAGTGAAGAAATTATTTTTTGGAACAGGCGTATCTAATGAACAGACATTTAATATCCCATATCTGGGTGTAGGCAGCACAGGGCTTCTATACGATTTGATTATCGTTCAGTTATTTGCTATGTACAGCAAGCTGGTTTATGTTGATGAAATAGATTACCACTATCGTCGGCAAATTGATATTTACACTTCAATGAAGTATGGGCAATATATTGCCGGAATATTTTCACTGGGATGGAAAATTTCTAAAAATACTTCTATAGTGGTTATGCTTAATTACACGAAATTTATCATGCAAAAAGGAGATAGTCATTATATTGACCTTAGCTCCGGCGAAAGATCGCCGAAAGCACAAAACACCGGAAACATTAGCTATAGTTCGTACGTGTTTATTTTGTCATTGGAGCAGTCGCTGCGATGGTAATATTATAACTCTTATAAAAATACTGTATCAATGTAGCTGATTTTATTATCATTCCACATATTGATTACTGATATAATCAATTCATTATCAATCGGGATGTCGGAACATTCCTTGTTCATTTGCCACCGCATGTAAATAAAAAGAGAAGCGACCTTCAAAGTATTTAAATAACTGCGGAATGATTGAGCGTAACAGCTAACCCATTCCTGACTTGAGAAATTTTGCGTGTGACTGCTATTTCTAAAGATGTGCTCCCAAATCTCATTGAGCTGAAGTCGATTCTCGATTTCAATTGAATTTTCTCTGTTTACTATCACATTGTAAAAAATTCTAATGAGTTCTATTGTTTTCTGATCCGTTTCAAGATAACAAAAAAGTTTAGTAATTTTTCTGTTTTCGGATTTTTCATTACAGCCTGTCATAAAACCTCCTACAGAGATAATCCATATTCAGGATGTCGATTTATACGATCTGCAAAAATCGACAACTCGAATATAATCAATTAATAAAACATTTCAATATCTCATGATTATTACTATTATATAGAAAAAGAAAGATTCTTTTTCGAAAAAGAATTAACGCCGGTAAATAAAAGGATTAGATACGTTGTTTAATTGAATTTTCGGCGGATTTTCATTGTGTCTCATTGAATATGTATTAATTCCTTTGTGTCTCATATTATTGATAATATGAGACACAAAAACCATATAATCCTTTTTCCCACCAACAATAACTAGTATTTCTTAAAACTGTAATGTTAACAACATATAGTTAAATATTAATAATCATGTATCTTATATTTTAGACGACTTTGTGGAGATCATATGAGTAATATTCAAAAAGAGAAATTTGCTCCAAATAAATCGCAAGATGAGGCTGGAGAATATGCTGAAAGTATAATTAATACTGTTCGCGAATCCCTAATTGTATTGGATCAGGATTTACGGGTAGTTACTGTTGGACGATCGTTCTATGAGTTTTTCAAGGTTAAACCCGAAGAGACAGTCGGTCAGTTAATCTATGATCTTGGGAATAAACAATGGAACATTCCCAAATTGCGCGAACTTCTTGAAACTATTCTTCCGCAAAAAGCGACTTTTGATAACTATGAAGTTGAGCATGATTTCAAAACAATCGGAAGACGCATTATGCTTTTAAACGCGCGGCAGATTCATCGTCGTTTAGGAAAGGAGCACATTATACTTCTCGCGATCGAGGACATTACCGAACGCAGGGAAATTGAAAATGGTCTGGAAAAAACCCGTAAGGAACTCGAAGTCATAAAAAAAACCGCTGATGATGTCAGTGAATTTGCTGAAAGTATAATTAATACAGTGCGGGAACCTCTTCTTTCTCTCGATCAGGATTTGCGTGTAGTATCTGTCAGTCGCTCCTTCTATGAGGTCTTTAAGGTTAAACCGGAAGAGACGGTCGGTCAGCTAATCTATGACCTTGGAAATAAACAATGGGATATTCCCAAATTGCGCGAACTTCTTGAAACCATTCTGCCGAAAAAAACTACCTTTGATAACTACGAAGTTGAACATGATTTTGCGACGATCGGCAGACGCATAATGCTCTTAAACGCACGGCAGATTCAGCGGCGCTTAGGAAAGGAACGTATCATCCTGCTTGCTATAGAGGATATTACCGAACGTAGGGAAATTGAAAATGGTCTGGAAAAAACTCGTAAGGAACTCGAAGTAATCAAGAAAACCGCGGACGATGTCAGTGAATTCGCTGAGAGTATTATTAATACTGTGCGCGAACCGCTGCTTTCCCTCGATCAGGATTTACGGGTAGTCTCTGTCAGCCGATCATTCTATGAGTTTTTCAAGGTTAAACCCGAGGAGACAATGGGGCAGCTCATCTACGATCTTGGTAATAAGCAATGGAATATTCCCAAACTTAGAGAGCTTCTGGAGACTATTCTTCCACAGAAGGCTTCCTTTGACAACTACGAGGTTGAGCATGATTTTACAACCATAGGCAGACGCATAATGCTTTTAAACGCACGGCAGATCCAGAGGGTGTCTGGTAAAGAATTAATCATCCTGCTTGCTATTGAGGATATAACCGAACGTAGAGAAATTGAAAATGGTCTGGAAAAAGCCCATGAAGAATTAAATGCACTGGCAACGGAACTTAAACGGGCGGCGAGAGTCAAGGCTGAGTTTTTGGCTAATATGTCACACGAGCTTCGAACTCCTTTAAATTCGATTAATGGTTTTTCCGAAGTTCTTTTTGATGAGACTTTCGGTCCGCTAAATGATAAACAAAAGAAATATGCCAGCAATGTTTTAGCCAGCGGAAAGCATCTTCTTCTATTAATAAATCAAATATTAGACATGGCTAAACTTGAAGCTGGTAAGATGAAACTCTCATTGACCAACCTTCCTATGAAGAGTATGTTATATGAAATTTCATTATTGGTAGCGGATATGGTAAGTAAGAAGCAGCTTCATATGGAGTTGGACATTACTGATGACCTGCCGGAGATAAAAGCAGATGAGTTAAAGGTTAAGGAGATAATTTATAATCTTCTTTCTAACGCGATAAAATTTACTCCGAATAACGGTAGAATCGGAATGAGGGCAAAGAATACTGATACAGGAATAGAGATAGAGGTCTGGGATACCGGTATAGGGATTGCTCCTGAAAATATGGAGAAAATTTTCGAAGGATTTTTTCGTGTTGATACTCCATATTCGAGAATAACGGAGGGAACCGGTTTAGGGCTTCCGTTATCCAGAAACATGGTTGAGCTGCATGGCGGTAAACTTTCAGTGGAATCTAAGGGGTTGGGCAAGGGAACGCTGGTGCGCTTTTCTCTTCCAAATACAATAGAGGTAACGGTTTAGTATGAAAAATAAAGTTTTGGTAGTTGATGATAACAAAAACAATCTCATGCTGGAAAAGGATCTTTTAGAGGTTGCGGGTTTTGAGGTGTTTGAAGCTGAAAATGGTACTCAGGGTATTGAAATTGCCCGCAAAGAAATACCAGATGTTATCGTTCTTGATGTCCGTCTTCCAGATATTCGCGGTACTGAAGTCGCAAGGATACTTCGGCAGAATGAAGTAACATGTGGAATACCGATTGTGTTTGTAACTGCCTCAGTAATGGCGGAGGGTATTGAAGAGATTAAGACTATACCTAACAGCGGATTTATCGGTAAACCGATAAACACACGTACCTTTGTAGCGGATGTCAACCAGTATATTAAAACTTTATGATGGGGCCGAGGCGTGGGGTCAAATATTTATGAAAAACATGAAAATGCTGTTTGCTGTATCAATTGGAGTGATTCTCGCAGTCACAAGTGTATCGTTATCATTTCTAGCATATAAGCAGATTAAACTTTTGACGGAAGAACAGTATCATACCGCCTTAGTAATAGAAGTCGCGGAAAATCTGATGTTGAATTTAGTGGATGCTGAAACTGGTCAGCGCGGATTTTTATTAACCGGCGACGAAATATTCTTAGAAAATTATGTTGCAGTCCATGATATTATTAGTGGTCAGCTGTATGAATTGAGAAGAATTACAACTGTTAGAGAAGCTCAAAAACAACTTGATGTAATTGAACCATTGATAATCGCGAAAATGACATTATTGCAGGAAGTCATTATCATGCGAAGGAATAATAATATCATCGATGTGAAGAAGACCATGCGGGATGGAAAGGGCAGGCAGTTAATGGATTCGATTCGTTCTGAAATGCATAGCTATATAATGATAGAAAAAGATGTTCTAGTGCTGCATGAGAAAGATTTCCAGTCAAATATACGTTATGTGTTTGTTTTAATCGCGGTTACGAGTATGCTTTTTCTTTTGTTTGCTTTTTCTTTCGCGTATATGATATATAGAGAGTCCCAGCAGCGCCTCACAAATTTAATCTATATTAAAACAAAACTTCTGCTTGATGAACAGGAGGAGTTGAATAAAAAGCTTCAGTTGCTCAATCTCTCTCTTCAGGTAAGTGAGGATAAGCTTACTGTTACACTTAACTCAATAGGTGATGCGGTATTATCTACGGATGTTGATGGTTTAGTGACATTTATGAATCCTGTCGCTGAAAAGTTAACATTGTGGGGTGAAACGGAAGCGGTAGGCCGTCATGTGAATGATATATTCCGTATTATTGACGAGGATACCCGCGAGCCATCCGTCAATTTGGTAATGAACACACTTAAACAAGGACTCGTGCAGAGCCTGACTGGTCATTATCTGATTATTACTCGCGAAGAAAGCGAGATTCCAATATCGGACAGCTGTGCACCGATTTTCAACAGGAGCGGCAAGGTAATTGGAGCTGTACTGGTGTTTCGTGATGTGACCATGAACAGAAGCATAGAAATTGGTCTGGTGAAAGCCCACGATGATCTATATGACATGACCACTGAATTGAAGCGGACAGCTTTGGTGAAAACAGAATTTCTGTCTAATATATCGCATGAGCTTAGAACTCCGCTAAATGCGATTATAGGTTTTTCCGAAATGCTCTACGACGAAATTTTTGGAAAGATCAATGAGAAACAGAAGATATATGTTGATAATGTTATTACGAGCGGCAAACATCTTCTGTCGCTTGTAAATCAATTGCTGGATACCGCTAAAATTGACGCGGGTAAAATGAATCTTGTTCTATCTTTAATACCTATGAAAAATCTTCTGTTTGAAATTACACGTTTGTTTTCGGACACTGTTGATAAAAAGAAAATTATAATGACGCTCAATATCGCTGAAGATCTTTCCGATATCGAGGCGGACGATCTTAAGATTAAAGAAATAATCTATAACTTACTAAACAATGCCGTGAAATTCACTCCTCAGGGAGGCAGTATTGGCCTCACTGCTATGAATTCCGAATCAGAGATAGAAATTATTATTTGGGATAAAGGTGTTGGTATAGATTCTGAAAACATAGATAAAATATTTGAAGGATTTTTCCGGGTTGATACACCAAATTCATGGGTTACTGAGGGGACAGGACTCGGACTACCCCTTTCGAAAAAACTTGTCGAACTGCATGGTGGAAAACTTTCAGTGGTTTCCGATGGTTTGAACAAAGGAACTCAGGTGCACTTTTCGCTGCCGTTAATATTTGCGGGCTCTAGAATTGTAAATAGTTTTTCAAATATAACGAAAAATGAAAATTTAAAAGAGGTCGCTGATGAAAGATAAAGCTGTAATTTTGGTTGTAGATGATCAGGTTCAAAATATTGAACTTCTCGAAGCCTATCTCGGTCCTCAGGGATATTCTATTATCCGAGCTGAAAGCGGTGAGGAGGCTTTAACGAAACTGGTTGATAACGGCATCGATCTAATTCTGCTTGATGTTATGATGCCTGGTATGGACGGCTTTGAGGTGATTCGTAAAATTAGGCAAAGCAACGATACTTTACTGCTGCCAATAATTCTAGTTACCGCATTAAAGGATAGTGAGCAAAAAGTGAAGGGTATTGAAGCCGGATGTGATGATTTCATTTCAAAACCTGTTGATAAGATTGAACTTCTTGCTAGAGTAAAATCTCTGCTGAAAGTTAAAGCATATAATGATTTAATGAGTAATTATAGAGAAGAACTAAAAAGCGAAGTTGCCAAGAGCAACGCTGTTATGCAGAAGACTCTTCAGGGAAGCATAAAGATTCTGGTGGATACTCTTTCTCTGGTTAATCCTGAAGCCTATAATTCATCCATTGAAGCGAAAAAAATGACAAGAATACTTTGCGAACGATTGAAGCTTGAAGGAGCCTGGGAATATGAAATTGCCGCGATGCTTTCACATTCGGGGCTTTCGACTATGCCTCCTGAAATAATAAATAAATATCGTAAAAATATGCCGTTCAATTCAAAGGAAAAGCTTCTGTTTAAAACTCACCCTGCCATCGCTCGAAAACTCATTGTGAATATTCCAAAGCTTGAAGCTGTGGCGGAAGCTATAGGATTTCAAATGATGGATTATCCCGACACTCTTAAAATCGGTAACAAACGAATTGTATCGATAGCGAGGATGCTGAAATTAACAATTGATTATGAAACCACTAAAAGAACACGCTTCGGAAATGTGTCAAACGCGCTGGGTGATTTTCAAAAGAAAAAAAATAAATATGATCCTGAAATGTTTGAAGCTCTTGAGACGGAATTGGGAAATTCGGGAAAAGATTTTACTATTCTAGAAATATCCGCACGTAATATTGCACTTGGGATGCTTCTTGCGGATGATATAATTGATATCGATAACAAAACCCTTATTCTTCCTAAAGGTACAGAGATTACAGAATTGTTTTTAACCCGACTTATGAATTTCTTAAAGTTAGGCAGAAAAATATCCAATATTAAGATACTTAGCCATGTGAAAAATTAGGATTAAAGGGGAAATAAAATGGATACCGCAATTATGAAATATGTTATACTTGTTGTTGATGACCAGCCTAGAAATATTGAACTGCTCGAAGCTTATCTTATTCCAGAGGGTTATGAGATTGTCAAAGCATTTAATGGAGATGACGCGCTTACAATTCTGTCTATAGAGAAAATTGATTTGATACTGGTCGATGTGATCATGCCGGGTATGGATGGGTTTGAATTTATTCGCAGGGTTAGAGGTAATAATAAAGACCGTTTACTCCCGATAATTATGATAACCTCGTTAACCGCTAAGGAAGACAGGGTTAAGGGTATCGATTCCGGCTGTGATGATTTTATTTCTAAACCTGTAGACAGGATGGAATTGTTGGCTCGTGTTAAATCTTTGTTGAAGGTTAAGTTTTATAATGACCAGTTGAGTCATTACCAGAAAGAACTTGAAACGGCAAAAGTTTTAGCGGATGAGGCACGTGAATACGCGGAGAGTATAATCAATACTGTACACGAACCATTAATTGTTTTGGATCACGAAATGAAGGTTGTCAAGGTCAGCCGGTCGTTCTATGAGTTTTTCAAGGTAATACCCGAGGAGACAATGGGCAAGCTTATCTACGATCTTGGTAATAAGCAATGGGATATACCCAGCCTGCGGGAACTGCTGGAAACCATTTTTTTGAAAAAAAAAGCATTTGAGAACTACGAAGTTGTGCATGACTTCGACGCTATTGGTAAACGAATTATGTTGTTGAACGCGCGGCAAATAATAAGGGGCGAAGACGCGAATGGGATTATTCTTCTTGCTATTGAAGATATTACAGCCCGCAGACAGTCTGAAGAAAAAATCCAGCAAATGGCTTACCATGATTTTTTGACGGGTCTTCCGAACCGCAAACTATTTTCTGATCGACTGGAAATTACTTTGGATCACGCGGAAAGAAACAGGAAAATGGTTGGTATCGTAATGCTGGATCTTGATAACTTCAAGACTGTTAATGATACTCTTGGTCATGATGTCGGCGATATTCTCCTTAAAGAAACTTCGGATAGACTTAGTGTTGCTCTCAGGAAGGGTGATACTGTCGCAAGGTTCGGAGGTGATGAGTTCGTGTTGATTCTTCCTGACCTGGATGATGTAGAAGACGCGGAGCATATCGCACGGAAAATTGTCACTAGGTTCAAAGATCCATTTTTTATAAAAAATAACCGTTTAATCGTGACAACGAGTA
>CAYLTM010000009.1:13778-17198 GCA_964386495.1 uncultured Leptospirales bacterium | reverse complement strand
GGCATAACCGAAATAGAGCTTCTTAAAAATGCTGATATCGCGATGTATATATCCAAAACTAATGGCAGGTCGCGTTACCATCTCTATCAGGAAAAATAAGGAGAGCTATATGGAAAGTAAATCAGTAATTCTAGTGGTTGATGATCAGCTCCAAAATGTCGAACTTCTTGAAGCTTACCTTATGCCCCAAAAATATGAGGTTCTCAAAGCTTATAGCGGAGAAGAAGCCTTGGAATTGTTATCATTAAATGAAGTCGATTTAATTTTATTGGATATTATGATGCCAGGTATGGATGGTTTTGAAGTCATTCGTAAAATTCGATTAAATGAATATAATCGGCTGCTCCCGATAATTCTAGTTACCTCATTAAAGGAAACAGAGGATAGAATAAAAGGTATCGAATCCGGATGTGACGATTTTATTTCGAAACCGGTTGATAAGACTGAACTTTTAGCAAGGGTGAACTCTCTGCTGAAAGTCAAAGCGTATAATGATTTGTTGAAAAATTACCGGAATGATCTTGAATTGGAGGTATCAAAGCGAACTGAAAAATTAGAAAAGCTTATGATTGAAATTATCGATAGTAATAAAGCGATTAGACGGTTTGTGCCGGAACAATTTTTAGATCAGCTCGGAAAGCACTCCATCGAGAAAGTCAAGTTGGGTGATCATATCGCTACAAACATGGTGGTTATGTTTACGGACATTCGTGATTTTTCCACATTATCGGAAAATATGACAGCAGAGGAAACCTTCTCCTTTATTAATCAGTACATGGCTAGAGTCAGTCCTCCTGTTCGAAATCATGGAGGGTTTATTGATAAATATATTGGGGATGGTATTATGGCTTTATTTCCAACATCTCCAGAGGCCGCTGTTCGTTGCGCTATTGATATGCAGATACAACTATCTATTTTTAATAATCAGCGCGAATTGGCAGGTGATCCTCCCATAAAAATAGGAATTGGAATCCATGAAGGACGGCTTATGCTCGGAACAATAGGGGAGCAGGAAAGAATGGATGGTACCGTTATTTCTGATACTGTTAATACAACAAGCAGGATTGAGGGATTATCTAAAAAATTTGGAATAAGCGTAGCAATTAGTGAACGCATACTCATTGGGCTTGAAGATGTTAGTGATTATCATGTCCGTTTTATCGGAAAGATTGCCGTAAAGGGCAGGCGAGTCGCGGTTTCGATTTTTGAAATATTTGACGGCGACCCGGAACATATTCGGAATTTAAAGGATTCTATTAAAGGTGCTTTTGAGCGGGGGCTAAACGCTTATCACTTGAAGAAATATGATCAGGCTCTTGAATATTTTAAAATGGTTCTAAAAGTGCTTCCCGATGACAAGGCTAGTCTTCACTATATTACAATTATTTCTGGTCTTTTGAAAAATTCCGACAGCACAATAATGGAAAATGAAATCGCTGACTATATGATTAATAATTATTCTGAAGCAAGATAATCAAAATGTTGATTTAATTAAGAAACCGCTTGAATCACGTCTCTCGATAAAAAGGGAAACGTGATTTTTTTTATACATCATTATACATCAATAGAAGATAATTATCTGAATAATCACCCTAATCCTAATTCAGTAAAATAGTAATCATTTTGCCATGTAACTATAATAACTACATAATATAGACTAAAAAAGAATTTCTCGTTATCATATAACTACATGAGTCATGTGCATGGCATCTGACAAATATTACTTAACTTATTATGACAATTATGTTTAATAAAGGAAAAACATTATGAAAACCTATGCGATATTTTTTTTTACAACGTTTTTAGCAGTATCAATTGGCTTTTTTAGTGACGGGTGTTCACATAAAAACAATGTTGTTTTACATGAAATCCTTCCGCCGGTTGTGAGTTCAATGATTCCCGGTAATCCGGCGGCGATTGTTGCCACTAACCGGATTGTTACCGCGACTTTTAGTAATGAGATGAATCCGGATACTATCAGCATAGATACGTTTTCACTGACAGAAGGGACGACTCCGGTATCCGGTGAAGTTTCATATGTTGGCGGAGCTGCTGTATTTACTCCTGAAGTTGCTTTCGCTCAGAACACCACTTATGTTGCAAAAATAACAAACAAGGTGAAGAATATATCCGGCATTAAAATGAAAGATTCTTTTGCGTGGAATTTTACAACCGGTTCGGAATCCGATACAATTGTTCCAACTGTAGATTTTACAACTCCTTTGGATCTAACAACGGATGTTCCATGCAACAGAAGTATTGGTGTAACATTTAGCGAGGCGATGAATCCGGTGTCGATTAATACTTCAAACTTTACATTGAAAAAAGAAGGAGTATTGGTGTTAGGTAATGTGAAATACTGCGGGAATATCGCGATATTCGAACCATCTGAAAACCTTGAATCCGATGCCGTCTATACCGCGGAAGTTACTAACGGCGTGAAAGATTTCGCGAACAACTCTATTGATAGTAATTTCATATGGAGTTTTATGACTGGGTCGGAAATCGACAATAGCGAGCCTACAGTTTTATTGACTGAACCTGCCAATGCTGCTTTTGGTGTAATGTTTAATTCTAAAATAATTGTGACCTTTAGTGAAACGATGAATCCGATAAGTTTTACTACCGAAAACTTTAAAGTTTACCGATCCGATGGTGTTGTTGTAGCGGGAACAGTATTTGCCGGTCCATCTATAAATACCGCTGTTTTTACACCATTAAGTAATTTGTCCGACAACACAACCTATTGTGTGACCATCAACAATGGAATAAAGGATTTATCTGGAAACCAATTATCTTCAAGTCATTCATGGGTATTTACTTCACATGCCCGCAACTATACATCATGGATTGACCAGGGAATAATATACTCCGATCCAACCGGCGATGCCTATTATCCCAACGTTCTATATGAATCAAATGGTTTTGATGACCCTGATGTGAAGTACTCAATGTGGTATTCTGACGGGTATGGTTCTGTTTATAATGTCACATCTTTTAATGGAACCTCATGGAGTGTTCCGATAACTATAAATGGTCTAACCGGTAAGGCTCATCATGTGAAAGTGATTTATGATGAACAACGTTTTGGTCTCGGTGATTCCGGACCAAAATACAAAATATGGTATTGGGATATTGACGCTTTATCGGAAAGTATATCTTCGATAGCTTCCGCTCTGTCTGATGATGGAATCAACTGGCATCGCGTTGCAGTTTTGTCGCAGGACAATAATTCACGATTAGTGTCTGGCACCGGAATAAGCTGGAATAGGGGTTCTTGCGGTCCTATACATTTGTTTTATATTTCTGAAGCTTTGAATTCTGGGAAAAACCCCTGGAATTACAGTTATATCATGTATTACGGCGGTACAGACGGCGGTCGTGAAGAAATAGGTCTCGCTTTCTCCTCCGACGGAATTT
>CAYLTM010000009.1:9962-13768 GCA_964386495.1 uncultured Leptospirales bacterium | reverse complement strand
GGAATTTTCTGGAACGCGTATGAAGCTAATCCTGTATTATCAATATCCGCCAGTCCTTCATGGGACGCTAACTACACGACATTTGGCACAGTAACTAGAGATGATATTGGTTATCACTTCTGGTATAGCGGCGGTCTTAAAGCGTCAAGTGAAGGTATCGGATACGCGTTCTCGCAGGATGGTAAAAATTGGAAAAAAAATTCGGATTATATTTTCCATATCAACGATCCGGTAAAATATCGTAAAGGTCAGGTATCGACTCCCGCTATAATCGATGATGATTCAGGTTTATTGAAAATGTATTATACCGCTAAGGCTAAGGTTGGAGTTCGTAAAATTGGGTTAGCTATACTGACGAAATAAATATTTTAACCTGTGGGGGTACTTTCTTGAAAGAAATTAATACAATTACAATACTTGGAGCAAATGGAAATATGGGCGCGAAAAGTGCGGCTATCGTTGCCTCCTTCGGCGAGGCGAAGGTCTTTATGCTTGCCCGTACAAATGAAAAAGCGTCTGAAGGAATAACTGCCGCAATCGAATCTATTCGTTCGGATACAATAAAAAAAAGAATGATCCCCGGCACTTATGAAAAAGATCTTAAAACAGCGGTTGAAGAATCTCAGTGGGTTTTCGAGCTTTTGGCGGAAGAATATGCCGTAAAGGAACCCATGATTAAAGAGGTCGGTAAATACCGCAAGCCTGGCACAATTGTTTCTACAGTATCCTCGGGGTTATCTATAGCTCGTCTCGCGAGCAATCTCGATACGGATGGACAGAAACATTATTTTGGAACACACTTTTTTAATCCCCCCTATAAAATGATTTTATGCGAACTTGTTTCTCATGAAAAATCTGACTTGAAAGTCAAAAAGGCACTCGGTAAATATCTGTCCGGTATACTAAGAAGAGCTGTAGTCTATACTAATGATACTCCCGGATTTGCCGGTAACAGAATTGGATTTCAATTATTGAATGAAATTGCGCAGTACGCGGAAAAATACACAGACCGCGGCGGAATCGCTCTTATGGATGAGATAATGGGCGGTTTTGTAGGTAGAGCTGTAGGTCCTCTCGCGACGATCGATTTTGTCGGACTCGATGTTCACAAGGCGGTCGTGGATAATATATATAATATGACAAACGATTCCGCTCATGAGACATTTAAGCTTCCGGGTTATATTCAGTCACTTGTTGATTCAGGTAAACTTGGCGACAAATCCGGCGAGGGTCTTTTTAAAAATTCTAAAACAGAAAACGGTAAAGAAGAAAAATGTGTTTTTAATATATTAACAGGAAATTATGATCCGCGGCCGGTATTTGATATAGCTTTCACTAAGGCGGCGATGGCTAGAATAAGGGAATCTGATTATACCGGTGCGATGAATGTTATAAAAGAAGCTAAATGTTTTGAGGCGGAACTCTGCAGGTATATGATCGCGCGTTATATTGGTTATTCATTATCCATTGTTGGTGAAGTAATTGAAAATAAGGAAATGGCGGATATGGCAATGGGCTTTGGATTTAACTGGATGCCGCCGTCTGCGTATGTGGATTTTCTAGGCGGAGTAGAAGCGGCGAAATTTTTCATTGATAAAGCAGGAATTGATATTCCTCCAATTCTAGAAAAGGCTAAACCCGGGAAGTATTATCTGTTACAGGATATTTTGGATGCTCGAAGCTTATATAAAGGAAAATGAAGGAGAACATTTATGAGTCACCAGGTATATGTATTAGGCGGAGAGCAGACGGACTTTCAAAGAAACTGGACTAAAGAGGGAAAACTCTTTATTGGAATGATGCGTGAAGTTGTAGAAGACGCTCTTGAGAAGGTTGATATCGATTATTCAGAAATTTCTAAGTTAAACAAAGATTGTAGAGCGGCAGGGTTTGTGGGCAATTTTGCCGGCGAATTATATTTTATGCAGGGTCACATGGGGGCATTTTTCACAGAAGTGGATCCTGTGTTTAACGGTATGCCCAGTGCTCGTTACGAAGCAGCCTGCGCGTCCAGCTCAATAGCGATGGAAGCTGCGATTAATAAAATCCGTTCGGATGAAACGGATCTCGCTCTTGTGCTTGGTATTGAGATGATGAAAACTGTAAGCTCCAAAGTTGATGGTGATTATTTAGGTTCCGCGGCGTATTATGAAAAAGAATCAAAAGGTATTGATTTACCATTTCCAAAATTATTCGGGAAATTAGCTGATGTTATATTAGAGAGATATCCTATTCATGAAGACCGCTTTATGTCCGCACTCGCTGAAATATCGAGAATAAATTACGAAAATGCCAAAAGAAATCCCAAGGCGGAAACACGAACCTGGTTTATGGATAGTGAGCATGCGAATTCACGAGGCGGTCAGTATAATATGTCTGTCGGCGGTCGTTTATGTATAACCGACTGTTCACAGATAACAGACGGAGCGGCGGTTGTGTTTCTTGCGTCAGAAAGTTACGCGGAAAAATATGCTTACAAAAGGGGAATTAAGTTATCAGAGATCCCTAAAATTAAAAGCTGGGCTAACCGTGTGGCTCCTATCACTTTTTCTGGAAAGGTTGAAGAATCCAAAGGCGGAGATTACATCCTGCCCTGGAAGAGACAGGCGGTTGTTGACGCTTACCGAAAAGCAAAAATGGATGTTCACGATATTGATATGTTTGAAACCCACGATTGTTTTACATCCAGCGAATACATTGCCATCTCCGCGTTTGGAATCACGAAGCCGGGGCAGGAGCACGAAGCTATTGAAGATGGTGTTATTGATTTTAATGGAAAAAAACCAATTAATCCCAGCGGTGGTTTAATAGGGGTTGGTCATCCGGTTGGTGCGAGCGGAGCTAGAATGATGCTGGATCTTTATAAACAATTAACACGTAAAGCTAATGATTACCAGGTGGAGAATGTGAAAAACGCGATGATGCTGAATCTTGGAGGATCTGCCACAACGAATATGGTATTTATTGTTGGAGTGTAAATATAATATATGGAGTCCATTATGAAATTTTTAGAAGAAATATTTATGCGGGCAAAAAAAGAACTAAAAAATATCGTATTACCGGAAGGTTTCGATAAACGTGTATTGGAAGCGGCTTCAATAATTTCAGAGGAAGGCTTTGCTAATGTAGCTATTCTGGGAAAGATTTATGATATAGAAAATACATCTGGAGATTTTAATCTATCTAAAACATTAATACTCGATCATCTGCGGAGTCCTAAATTAAATGAATACGCGAAAATATTTTATGACATGAGAAAAACAAAAGGGTTATCTCTCGATGCGGCGCATGAAATTATGAAGGATCCTTTATACTTTGGCGCGATGATGGTGAAAAGCGGTGAAATGGATGGCATGGTTGCCGGAGTAACAAGATCTACCTCTGACACATTGCGATGTTGTCTGCAAACTGTTAAGATGGCTGAATCCGGAAAAAAACTTACAACCTGCACAATTCTTGTAATGCCTACTCACTCATTCGGTAGTAAAGGTATTTTAATTTTTGCCGACACTGCCATGTATGAAAATCCCACTTCTGAAGAATTATCTAATATCGCGTTATCATCTGGAAAATTTTTCAAGACTTTAACAGGAGAAGACCCCAAAATCGCGATGCTTTCATATTCCACAAAAGGAAGTGCTCAAAGTGTTTATACAGAAAAAATTGTTAGAGCGACAAAAATCGCGAAGGAGAATTCTCCAAATTTGATAATCGATGGTGAAATGCAGTTTGACGCGGCTGTGATTCCATCTGTGTGTAAGATCAAGGCTCCCGGAAGTCCTATCGCGGGAAACGCGAATGTGTTG
>CAYLTM010000009.1:6173-9952 GCA_964386495.1 uncultured Leptospirales bacterium | reverse complement strand
CGATTCGGCAATGTCGGATTGTACGGTCCGGTTTGTCAGGGATTGGCGAAGCCAATCAACGATATATCGCGGGGATGCAGTGCTTATGATATCGCCGGTATGGTAGCTATTACAGCGATACAATGCAGGAACTCATGAATTATATTTCTACTTATTGGAGCAGCTGATGGAAAATAAATATATTATATTGGTGATTAACCCTGGTTCCACATCTACAAAGACCGCTATCTTTGAAAATGAAGTAAACCTGGTGAGTGACATAATTTATCATGATCCGATTGAGATTAATAAATATGACAGTGTTTATAGTCAATATGAAATGAGATACAACGGGATTATGAAAAAACTTAAAGAAAGGAATATCAATCTTTTCGAACTAACCGCGGTAATCGGTAGAGGCGGATATATAAGACCGGTTAAGTCCGGCACATATAAGGTTAACGATCTTATGCTCGAAGAATTACGCAACGCTAAAAACGGCGAACACGCGAGCAATCTAGGTGCGATTCTTGCGGCTGAGTTTAGTAAAGAATTTAGAATCCCCGCTTATATTACTGATCCAACTGTTGTGGATGAAATGTCCAGGATTGCAAAACTGACAGGTCTTCCTGAGTATAGAAGGTTAAGCCGATGGCATCCGCTTAACCAGAAGATATGCGCAAGAAAAGGCGCTATTGAAATTGGAAAAACATATGAAAAAGCAAACATTATTGTAGCTCATCTCGGCGGAGGGATAACCGTCGGCGCTCATGAAAAGGGTGTAGCTGTGGATGTTAATGATGGTCTTTTAGGTGATGGACCCTTCTCGCTGAATAGGCCGGGCGGACTGCCTACTATCGCTGTTATGGATCTTTGTTTTAAAGAAGGAGCATCTCTGGAAAGCGTTAAAAAAAAATTGTTAGGTAACGCTGGAATATTCGCTTATTGCCAAACCGAGGACTGCAGGGAAATTGAAGAAGAGATCGAAAAAGGAAATACGGATTATGAGCTTGTTTATAAAGCCATGGCATATAATATCGCTAAAGAAATAGGGAAATGCGCTGTTGTTCTCAAGGGTAATGTTGACGCGATTATTCTTACGGGCGGAATAGCCTATAGCAGGCGTATGGTGGATTGGATTACCGAATACGCGGGTTTTCTTGGCAGGATTATTTTGTATCCGGGTGGTTATGAAATGGAGGCGATGGCTGAGGCTGTTACAAGAGTATTGAACGGAACGGATATTGCAATAGAGTATATTTAAGGGAGGACGTGGTTATGATTAGTAATAATTATAAAATAGCTGTGATTGGTACTGGACTCATGGCACATGGAATAGTGCAGGAGTTCGCGCAGGCGGGATGCGAGATTTTAATGATTGGCAGAAGTCAGAAAAGTGTTAACAATGCTTTGACAAATATTACAGAAAATCTGGAGAATCTTCAGAAAAACGGTATTATTTCACAATCTGAAATCCGTAAAACATTTTCGAGAATCCATACCGGGCTTAGTATAGAAATAATTCCAAATGACACGGATATTGTAATTGAGTCTGTACTGGAAGATTTAGATTTGAAACAAAGTATTTTTCTTCAATTGGAGAATGTATGTTCTGATGAAACTATAATAACCAGTAATACTTCTTCTTACCCCCCGTCGCGACTTTCGGATAAAATGAGAAAACCGGAAAGGTTTATGAATACTCACTATTTTAATCCGCCGTATCTAATACCGCTTATTGAAATAGTTAAAAGTGAAAAGACTGATGAGAAATTAGTCTTAAAGATTTTTGACATGTTTACCAAAATGGGAAAAATTCCAATAGTACTTAGAAAGGAATTTCCTGGATTTATCGCGAATAGGCTGCAGGTCGCGATGCTTCGAGAAGCACTTTATGTGGTTGAGAATGGTGTCGCGGATGCCGCCGATGTTGATACTGTAATAAAAAATAGTATCGGTAGACGTTGGGCTGTGGCGGGCGTTTTCGAGGTCTGCGAATTGGCGGGGCTGGATTTGTTCATGAAAATCGCTTATGAACTACAGCCCACATTGAATTCTTCTATTGAAGTATCCAAGTTGTTAGTTGATAAAGTTGAAAAAGGTGAAACGGGGGCGAAATCCGGCATGGGTTTTTACAAATGGACTCCGGAACTTGTTGCTATAATTAAAAATAAAATTGCTCAGCAGTTTTTATCTATGCGGAAATAAGGAAAAGACAATGAATAAATTAGAAGTGTTCTCTCAACAATCAATGCCGGCGGCAAGCTCCGGTTATGGGCGGCCGCCGTATCGTTTTATCAATCGGGAATATTTTGTTATCAGTTATGAGTCGGACGCTGCCGCTATACGAAAAGCTCTTCCTGAACCGCTTGAGCCGGATGGTAGCAATATTGTAAAATATGAATGGATTAAAATGCCGGATTCCTCCGGTCTGGGATGCTATGAGGAAAGCGGTGTTGTTATTCCTTGTACTTATCGCTCTGAACCATGTAATTTTACCGCACAAATGTATCTTAATAATAGTCCGGCTATTTTAGCCGGCCGTGAAATATGGGGTTTCCCGAAAAAATGGGGGTATCCAACACTGAAGGTTGAGGATACTGAAACCCTGACAGGGACATTGCATTATAACAATATCTTGATAGCACTGGGGACAATCCCTTACAAGTATGAGACTATTGATCCGAAAATTATTGAGAGTTCCCTGTCGGGCATGAATGTGAATTTGAAATTGATCCCGGATGTTGACGGCAGTCCGAAAGTTGTCGAGTTAACCGCGTATAATTTATGCGATATAACAGTTAAAGGAGCGTGGTCGGGACCAGCCCGTCTGCATTTAGTTCCTCATGTGAACGCGCCGGTTTCCGATCTGCCGGTGATTAAGGTTGTGCGGGGCATACATTTTATTGCCGACCTCACTTTACCATATGGACGTTTATTGTACGATTATTTAAAGTGATAAATAGCATCATTGGAAGGGTGTGAATTAAATTTCGGGCATAAAAGTCTTAAGCCCCCTTCGGGGGTTGGGGGCGTATTGAATATAATGAACATACCCGAAATAAAATTCTCACCCTATTGGAAATTCGATCGATAACACATCAAACCCCTCTAAGCACCAACGGGACCTATAGGTGTTTTAGTAGCCATCAGAGAAGAATATGCGTCAATTATCTACAAGACCGACCTTGATGGCGTATTTTACAAGATCGGTTGATTTATGAATGTTTAGTTTTCCCATAATATTGGCGCGGTGGACTTTTACTGTAGCGTTCGTAATGCGTTTTAATGACGCTATCTCCTTGCTGGTTTTACCTTCCGCGATGAGTTTGATGATTTCGATTTCTCTGTTAGACAATGTTGAGAATAGAGAAGTGTTGGTATTCTCGGCTTTTTTGTTTTTATCCTTCGAGTAATCAATAATAATTTTTGTCATTATACTGGAACTGAGAAATAGATTTCCCTTCATTACTTCCGATATCGCCTTATGCAGATCGCTGCTCGCGTTTTCCTTTAACGTATATCCATGGACACCATATTTAACAACTTGATTAATATATTCCTCATTGTCGTGTCGCGAAAGTATTATGATTTTTATTTCAGGATAATATTTCCGCACCTGGCGCGCAACTTCTATACCGGTCATTTCCGGCATTGATATGTCGAGTATAACGAGGTCGGGACGCAGTTGTTCGATTTTATCAAAAGCCTCTCTGCCGTTACCGGCTTCACCGACAATGACATATTCTGGATTGGTTGTTATAATAAATTTGAGTCCTTCACGGAACATTTCATGGTCA
>CAYLTM010000009.1:0-6163 GCA_964386495.1 uncultured Leptospirales bacterium | reverse complement strand
CCATTAGTTCCCGTTAATTATTCTGGAGAACATATCAGCCGTCTAATGCGCCAATGGCGCGTTTGACGGGTATATACAGTATAAACTGTTATCTGATAAGTATAGATACTTATTCTTACTGATGGTATCAATATACATTATAAATAAAATTGTTCAATACGTTATGAGGGTTATAATAAGCTTATGTAATAAGTAATCTTTAAATTATAAAGTATTAGCGGGGTTAGCAAAAAGTATTAGATGAGAATGATATTTTAATTGTCTACCAGACCGGCTTTGATGGCGTATTTAACTAGATCCGTTGATTTGTGTACGTTTAGTTTGCCCATAATGTTGGCGCGGTGAACCTTAACTGTGGCGTTTGTTATGCGTTTTAACGAAGCTATTTCCTTGCTGGATTTGCCCTCTGCGATAAGCTTAATTATTTCTATCTCGCGGTTGGATAGCGTCGCGAAAAGTGATTTATTCAATTCCGTTTCAGGAGCTTTTTCATGTTTATCCTTTGAGTAATCTATAATAATTTTTGTCATAATAGTTGAACTCAGAAACAGGTTCCCTTTCATAACTTCGGTAATCGCCTTATGAAGATCATTACTCGCGTTTTCTTTTAATATGTATCCATGCACACCGTATTTAACAACCTGATTAACGTATTCCTCACTGTCGTGGCGAGAGAGTATAATAATTTTTATTTCAGGATAGTATTTCCGCACCTGGCGTGCGACTTCTATACCGGTCATTTCCGGCATTGATATATCGAGAATTACAAGGTCGGGATGCAGTTGTTCGATTTTATCAATCGCTTCTTTGCCGTTGGCAGCCTCACCGACTATAACATAGTCAGTATTAATTGTAAGTATAAACTTGAGTCCGTCACGGAACATAGTATGGTCATCCGCCAGAAAAATATTTATTTTATTAATTGTTTTCATTCTATATTCGCCTGTTGGAAAATTATTGATGTTGTAGTCCCCTTTTCATTAGTAATAATATTCATTGTCCCTCCGAAGCTGTTGACGCGGCTATTGATATTCATTAAACCGTAGCATGAAACTTCGGATAAAGGTTTTTTCGATTCAAAACCAATACCATTATCTATAACATTAAGTTTGACCTGATGCTCGTTGGCGGAAAGAATTAATTCAACATTGCCGGCTTTGGAATGTTTCAGTATATTTGAAAAAAGCTCCTGTATTACCCTATATAAACAAACATTGAGTTTATGGGAAAGCTTAACTTCCAGATTTATCCTTGTTTTAATGACAATTCCATTGGACTCCATCGCGTTTTTCGACAACCATCTGATAGTTGCCTCAAGTCCAAGATCGCTTAAAATTGACGGGTACAGATTCATGTAGATTTCTCTAAGTTCACGGCTCGCTTTTTCTATGAATGATATTCCAATATCAAGACGATCTTTATACAAAACAATGTCCTTTTTGTAAGTATCTATATTCAGTTTTGCTGTAAGTATTGTCTGACCGACACTGTCATGCAGATCCTTCGAAACCTTTTGACGTTCCTCTTCCTGAAGTTTTATTATATGCCTGTTAAGCCTGACAATTTCAATTTCAGCGGTTTTCCTGTCGGTTATATCATGAATGCTTGAACGTATTCCGATGTATTTTCCCGTGTTGTTGTATATGGAACCCCACGACATTGATACCCAGCGATAACTGCTAGTCTTATGCAAAATTCTAAATTCAACATTACTGCCGACTTTTCTTCCTAATATGCTTGTTCGTAATATTTCTCTGATACTATTGCGGTCTTCTTTCATAATGATCGGATATGGATAGTCCGTCATAGATAGGCATTCAATATCAGTGTAGCCGGTAAACCGCAGAACAGATGGACTGATCCACATTAATACGCCCTCTTCATTTAACCATGCTTCCCAGTCATTTGTGTAATCGGCAATAGTCTTAAACTTTTCATCACTTTCCCTTAAAGTTTTCTCGGCGAAATATTTTTCTGTAATATCCCTTACCATAATAAAAAAACATTTGCGGTTCATCCATGTGAAAATTCCTATAGATGTTTCGACCCAAAATTCTGTGCCGTCTTTTTTATAATTCAAATAGCGGTATTGCGATGTGCCGTTGAGGCAATTTTCATAATCATCAATACATGAAGTTTTGGGATTTATTTCGATGAGCGAATGGAAGTTTTTGTAGAGAGATTCTTCCTTCGAAAATCCGTAAGTATCAATGAAAGCATTATTCAAATCCAATATATTCCCTGTTTCTGAGTCCAGTATTACTATTGCATTGTTGTCATTTTCAAAAAGCAGTCTGTATTTCTCTTCACTGTGTATCAGGTTTTCTTCAACAAGCTTTCTGTCGGTAATATTGCGGATTATTCCCTCATAACTGACTATCACACCTTCCGAATTTTTATGCGAAACAATTGTGTTTTTTATCCAGCGTATTGATCCGTTTTTATGAATAATACGATGTTCAATACTTCTGTTTTCATGCATAGACGCGATATTATTAATAAATTGAGTAACCGCGTCCCTATCATCCGGATATATTGTCTCATACCAGAGCAAAGGATTATTTGCGAATTCATGGTCATAATAACCTGTGACCATGTAACATGCCTGAGTATGTATAGTTGTGGATGTGTTTTTTTCATTGATTTTTACTTCATAAACATGATCGGAAATAGTATTTAATATAAGTTGATAACTTTTTTTACTTTCCAGCAGCTCAATTGATCGTTTGTCGATAACCGTTTCAAGATTATTGCGGTAATGTTCCAGTTCAAATTCAGTAATTTTTAAAATTGTTATATCACTGAAAACGACATGATACATTGTTTCGCCTTCAATACTCGGTGCGATTGTCGCGTCTAACTTTACCCAGAATTCAGTTACTCCGTGTTTTGTCATTCTAAGCTCGCATGTTGCTGGTTCACCGGTTTTAAGTAATTTTTTCATGAAAATATAGTAAATATCCTGGTTTTCTTTATGCACGAACATGGAAATATTCTGTTTTGTAAGAGATCTTCTTGGCTGACCAAACATGGCAGATGCTGTAAGGTTGGCATCATGGATTTGTCCATTTTCATTTATTGTTAAATACCCAACAGGTGCCATATTGTATAATTCAAAATATTTTTCACTCAATATTTCGATTTCGATTTTAGAAGTGCGAAGTTCTTCATTCTGCATTTCCAGTTCTATCTGGTGTACTTTGAGATCATGAATTTTTTTCTGTATTTCTTCGGCAGATAATATGCGGTTATCTTCAAGTAATACCTTTCCATCTTCAAGAAGGGATTTTTCCGCCCTCACACGAAGTTCTTCAAGATATTCCTTTATGTTAATGCTACTTTCCATTAAATATCTCCAGATTCCGGCAATGACCTTCTCTATTGTCTTTTTCCGGAAGAAATGCCATTAATAGAATATAATCATTATCAGATAAATAATCAACAACAATATATTCGATCTGTTGAATAATCTTTAAAAGTCTGAATAGTCTAATCAAACCGAACTTTCGCTTGAAGCCAGATATTCAAATTCACTATTGAAAATATCAATGAATGACTCAATTTTGCCGGGGCTTTCAAGGAATTTCACCGCGACTTCTTTTCCGGTAATACGAATGACCTCAGACCTAATATCCACTTCAACAAGCTTAAAATAGAATATCAGATTTATTATATCCATATTGTTGATTACTCCCTTTCTAAGAAAGCAAAGTCCGTCCGCGGAAACATTAATCAGCTCACCTTTAATGAAAGACGGGCTATCTCCAACCTGATATTTGAAATAGCAATGTTTCATTTTTTGTCTGTTAAGTAATCTTCTATCCAGCCATTTTTTTATCATACTTCCTTATCTCCAAAATAATACCGTCGAAAAACGGTTCTATTTCGTTATTACCGTTACATTACGCCGGATGGCGTGCAAATGTTTAAATCAGGCAACACTAATGTAATCATTATAATCCTGTATTAAAAATTATACAATAGAATAAAGATATTACTATGATACACCAAAAGGATTATTAATTTGCGGAAAAAGGATTAGAGTAAAAGTGAAGTGACGCTTCCACATCTTTCGCCTTTTCAAAATTGATTATATCAGGCATGATTTTTTTTAATTCAACCATGTTCTTATTAGTAAGAGTATTATAAATTTGTGGAATCATTTCCGGCTGTACCGAAAGATTTTTTATCCCGATAGCCGCAAGTATCGCACTGCCAAGCGTATGAGAAGACATTTCTCCGCAGGCTATAACTGGTTTGTTCTGTTTATCGCATTCAGTGATTATCCCTTGTAGCAATTTTATAAATGCGGGGTGTGTAAATCTATTGTAGTTTTTCAAATCCGGTTGATCTCTGTTTACCGCAAAAAAATATTGAATAAGATCATTTGTTCCGAGATTGATAAAATCAGTTTTAGGAAGAAATTTTTCAATAGAGAATGCGACTGATGGTATTTCGACCATTATACCAATCTTAATGAGGTTATCCGGCACATTCATATCTTTCAGTACAGACGATATTATTTCTTTTGACTCATCGAGATCGTCAATTGTAGATATAAAAGGCAGTATCAGTTTGAGTTTCCCGGAGGGAAAAGAACTAACGACATTACGTATCTGCATTTTCATAATTTCCGGATGCGATAATAAAAAACGTATACCGCGGCAGCCGAGATCAGGGTTCGATTCTTTTGCGGTATGCCAGAATAAAGGTATTTTGTCTCCGCCTATATCAAAAAGACGGAAAAATATATTGTTGATTCCTTCTACAGAAAATACTTCTTTATAGAAAGCCATTTCCCTTTCCATCGTTGGAAGAGTAGAGTTCGCCAGATAAAACATTTCACTGCGGAAAAGTCCAATATCTGCAATCCCCTGCCTTTGAGCGGATCGTATGTCGGAAGGGCTTGACGCGTTGCACATTAAATTGATTTCATTCCCGTCCGCGGTTTTTACAATATGATTTATTGTTTTTACCTTAGTGTTTTCCAAATGACTTTTGTTAACGATTTTCATTTTTTGATATCTGCTTATAGTGTCATCATTCGGATTTAATATTAAGCAGCCTTGATTACCGTCAATAATCAGCTCGTCTTTATCGTAAATAGTTAAACCGATACCGTTAATATTGATTACAATTGGAATGTTAATTGTCTGGAGCATTAATGATGAATGAGAATTTTTTGAAGTTTCCGCCAGAACTATTCCTGTTACTCTGTCAATTGGAATAACCGCAACCTCAATCGGTGTTAACCTGTCCGAAATAATTATTGAGTTTTTTTCAATCGAGCTTAATACTGAAATACGGTCTTCATTAAGCGGAACAATATTATAAAGTATTCGATAGTAGAAATCCTGTATAGTGTTCATAAGTTTGAGTTTGAATTCATCGGAACATACCGCGATTTTTTCTCTCAATATAATTATTTCATCCGCGAAAACGCTTTCGCAGTTTATCGATTTAGTTTTTATTATTTCCTTGATTTTGGAAAAGAGGGTTTCATCTTCAATAATGCACATGTATGAATTAAATATTGAGTCCATTACGTCATGATTATTTTTTTTCGCTGTTTCAATAGAATTAGATAATTGGTCTTTTGTTTTTTTTACAGCGATATCGAGTTTTTCAATTTCAGCATCAATAGATTTAAAGGAATGCTTATTTTTTTGGATTTGCTGAATATCTATATTTTTTAGAATGAAAGCTTTCCCCATAGCGATACCAGCATTAAGCGATATACCGCAAATTATGTGTTCCTTTAAATTATTTTTGAGATCCTTAATCAAAATGCTTTCCTCTTTGTTTGGTATCACTTTTCATACAAGTGTCTTTTTACTAAAAATGAAATTTGCTGTCAATGATTATAATAGCAGCGAAATTTCCAGTAGACGAGCTTGTGTCGGAAATCAATATAATCATTGACAAATCCTATTGTTTTCGACAACATAATAATCGCGATGTAAAATATTCCAGGAGATCTTCATGAGAAAACAGCTAAGCACGAGCATATATACTTTTCGGGATATAATCAATGAAAATTGTATGTATGTGGATAAAACTGAAGAAATTTATCAGCTCGTCACAAAACCAAAAGGGCAGTTCTTTCTATCCCGTCCACGCCGCTTTGGAAAATCACTTACATTGTCTACGCTTGAAACTGTTT
>CAYLTM010000008.1:48513-51421 GCA_964386495.1 uncultured Leptospirales bacterium | reverse complement strand
AATCATCACGGAATAAACCACAGCTCTTTTTTATCAAGAGGCGTTTCTTTTGGAAGCATCGGGTTGTTGATTTTAATGAGATTTCTTTTTTTCAGATTAGCTTTTTCAATATTTTCTTTATTATATTTGATGAAAATTTTATCAAACGTACCGTCCTTGACCATCATCTGTAAACCTTCTTCGAGTCTTTTTGCAATTTCCGGATTCGCGGGCGACACGAAAAAATAATATGGCCACGGATAGTATAATAAAACAGTATCCTCAACCATCATGTCTGGATAATAACTTTTTCTTGCCTCGTATTCAACATAAGCTTCATTAATTCCTCTTGATAAATAATCACAGGCTTTTAACTGTAACATTTTAAACATCATTTCGTAATTATTGCTTTTTACAACTTTAATGTTTTCCGCTTCAAAAACTTTTACATCTCCCCAGTCCGCACCCTGACCAACCTGATATTTTCTTAAATCTTCAATAGTTTTAATTTTCGCGAAATTATCTTTGTCCGCCCTATTAATAATAAATATTCTGTATCCTAGAATTCCTTTAGAAATAGGTATCCTTATAGGGATTAAATCTTTTTCAACCTGTGGATTAGTAGACCACCAGATTACATTAATTAATTCACCGCGCTTAGCCTCTACAACATATCGTAATTCATTCATTAGCAGATCAGACTGCTGAAGTTTATATTTGCCGTATTTTTTTTCGGTTTTTTTCATCGCTGTTTCGAGAAGCTCGACTTGTTCCAGATATCTGGTGTCTTTTTCAGATTGAAATTTCGGGTAGATAATAACCATATCTTCGGCATAAACTGTTATTCCTGAAAAAATAAAAAAAGTCAGAATCGCAGTTGTTAAGAATATTATTTTCATAAAAGTTCCCTTTTTTTGTTACAAATTATAGTAAAAATCATTATGCTAATTATTAAAATACAGGAAAAATAATTTTAAACATTGTCAAGGTAAAATTATTATTCTAATCAGGCTGTCGATTGTACAGGATGTATTAAACGACCTTCTAAATAGTTCCCTATTGTGAGGAATTTTTTTCGGGTATTATTGGTGCCCCAAACCAATTGATGTAATTATATGTTAGTTTTAGAGAAGCCTTCTCGAACCTGAAAATTAAAGGTCTTCCCCAAATATGGTTGCGGTTAGGATGAGTTTTGCTTGACAATTCTTAGTCAATCAAGCATCCTTTGATAACTATACATGTGATAATAATTTGAAAATACAGGAACAAAATATGTTGGAAGGATCACCAAATTTTCGTGATGTCGGGGGTTACAAAATTTCTGAAAATTTAATTTTACGAAAAGGCATAATTTTTCGTTCAGGTGAATTATCAAAAATAACAATGCAGGATGCTGATAAAATTTCACAGTTGAATATCAAAACTATTATTGATATGCGGATGCCGAATGAACGAAAATCCTCACCGGATAAAATTTCTACTGATAGCAAAATCACGGTATACCACATACCATTTTACCCAACGGAAAAAGAACCAGGCAGGTTGAAAAATTTATTAATACTTTTCAACAAAGAAAGAACAATGGAAAATTTCATGAGAAACTTTTATAAAAGATTAACCCATCAGCATTTTTCACAAATTAAAAGTGTCATAGAAATTTTGTCAATTGAATCGAATTTACCGGCAATTATACATTGCACTGGCGGAAAAGACCGGACGGGAGTTCTTACAGCATTCATACAATTATTGGCGGGCGTTTCGAAGAATGATGTCTTTTACGATTATTTGTTGACCAACGATTTCTTATATCCTCACATACAAAATGTGATTAAAAATTCCATCTGGTTCAAAATCTTCAATATATCAATGAGCAATATGCGTCCGATGTTTGAAGCCAGACGTTATTATCTCGAAGAAGTTATTTCCGGAATAATTAATGATTATGGCGATATTTCGTCGTATCTGACAACTCAATGCGGCATAAGTCAAGAGACAATAATCACCTTGCAGAAGTTACTACAGTCAACATCGAATAACTTGAACATGGGGAATAATCCTGATTCCAATGACATATTAATTACTTGACAAAACCGTAATAATGTTGACTGTATATGCGGGAAGTCAACATGAAAAAATATCAAAATTCATTAACACGAGATCTTGTACTATCTTTTATTGTAATTATTCTAGTATTAAATCTGGGTATTGGGTTTTTCGCTTTCTCGAGATGGAAAGCCTCTACCAACAAAATTATTGAACAACTACAAAATGACGCTATAAAAGATATTATGGGCAAAGTTGATGATTTTTTCGACAGAGCACTATACATAAATGAAGTAAGTCAAAACTTTTTTAACAACCATCTTTTTGATCTCCATAATTCACGCGAAAGAGATGTTTTCTTTGCCGGAATGATGAAGGGTAACATCGATTCTGTTTATAGTTTCAGCTATGGTACAGAAAAGGGGGAGTATTTCGGCGCGAGAAAAAATTCTAAAAATGAAATAGAAATCATGAAGAGTAATTCCGAGACTGGTGGAAATTCCTGGTATTTTTCCTTAAATGATGATTTGACTGCCGGTAAGATTGCCGTGAAGCTTTCTAAGTTCGATCCTCGTTCACGTGATTGGTATATTCTTGCTAAAGAAAGAAAAACTCCGGTATTTTCCCCTATTTACCGGCATTTTGTGATGTATGATCTGGCAATCTCTTCCGCCCACCCGATTTATGAAAACAATGGTAATCTGCAAGGTGTGCTAGGGACCCATTTTCCGCTAGGAAAGATTAATAACTATTTAAAGGAAGTTTCCGCTGATAAAAAAGCTGTTGCTTATATAGTCGATAATAAAACCTCGGAGCTGGTTGCCAATTCTCTGGATCTCGAAAATTTTGTTATTCTCGAAAATAATATCATGAAAGGAGTTTCTGT
>CAYLTM010000008.1:23668-48503 GCA_964386495.1 uncultured Leptospirales bacterium | reverse complement strand
TTAAAGTAAAAAACAAAATAATAAAAAATACTTATAATGAACTGATAAAAAACGCGGCGTATAATACTAAAACGGTTATTGGTCGAACTACATATCATATAACCAGAACAAATTATAAAAGGGAAGGTATTGATTGGCAGATTATTATCGCGATACCTGAAAATCAATTTACCGGAGAAATTCATAAAAATTTTATTATATTCGCGGGGTTATCAGCTTTTCTACTGATAATCGCTATTATTATATGGATTAACCGAATAAAAACTATTTTAAAACCTGTGTATGAACTTAGACAAATAAGCGCTAAATTTTCTAAAGGTGATTTTCAACAAAGAGCCATTGTGAAAAGACATGACGAAATCGGCACATTGGCTATAGCTCTTAATCATATGGCTGATGAATTGTCGCGGCTAATTAATCACCTTGAAGAAAAGGTTAAAGACCGTACCATTGAGTTGGAAGCAGCGAAAAATGAAGCGGAGAAAGCTAATAATATTAAAAGTGAGTTTATCGCAAACATGAGTCATGAAATACGCACACCATTAAACGCGGTTATAGGGTTTAGTGAACTTCTTCGTGGTAATGATTATGACGACATTAGTAAAAGTTATATCGAAAATATTAATATCGCGGGCAACAGTCTGTTGACCATCATCAATGATATTCTGGATATCGCAAAAATCGAAGCTGGAAAATTGGAGATACAATATAACCCTGTAAATATTATTAAAATATTCAACGATGTTGAAAAGATATTCAGTCAACAGATTAAACTACGCAATCTCAAAATGATTATTGATGTTCAGAAAGGTTTTCCAGAATATATTCTTTTTGATGAAATTCGTATTCGTCAAGTATTGATTAATCTTATTGGAAATGCTGTCAAGTTCACTGAATATGGATATATCAGACTGTCCTTAACATCTGCAAATATTAACGATCAAAATCCGGAATTTATTGATTTTCGAATTTCTATCACTGACACCGGAATAGGCATTCCTGAGAATGAGCTGCAAAATATTTTTGAAGCGTTTACTCAGATTACCGGTCAAAACCAAAAGTTCGGTGGAACAGGATTAGGTTTAACGATTTCGAAACGTATGATCGAAGCTATGCATGGTACAATTTCGCTGATTAGCCAACCGGACAAAGGGAGTACCTTTACTCTAGACTTTACCAATGTTCAAATTTTTAACCCATCAATAGTTCCGGAAAATTTCAAGGAAAATTGCCGACAAAATCCTATTTTTGAAAACAATAAAATTTTAGTGGCGGATGATGTTGAAAGCAACAGGATACTATTCAAGGAAATTCTGACTAGATGCGGGTTGATTGTTGAAACAGTAGAAAATGGAGAGGATGCCGTTAAAGCAAACGAAACATTCATGCCGGATATAATTTTTATGGATATTTATATGCAGGGAAAAAACGGATTCGAAGCTGCCCATGAAATAAGAGAATCAGAAAAATTATCCGGGACATATGTTAAGATAATTGCAATATCCGCGGGATCGAAAGAAGATGAAAAGGAAAAATACTTGCAAGCTGGTATGGATGATTATCTACAAAAACCAATACAAGTAGATCAACTAAAATCTATTCTATCTAAATACCTTTCATCAGCAATTATCGGGTTTTACTATGATACGGATCAGTCCTCCGATAATAAGCATACACATTTTAACAAAAAAGAACTTATGGATATTCTTCATGGAGATTTAATTTCGTATAATGAAATTACTGGAGCATTTAGAAAAAATATATCGGAATATATTATGACTCTTGAAAATAGTATTCAGCGTAACGATATTGAAGCAATCCGAAAAAACGCGCATAAAATAAAAAGCGCGGCTTTATCATTATCTTGTGAAATACTTGGAGATCTCGCCCAATGTATTGAAGAATTGAATGATAATGATGAAGATTCTCTAGTGGATGTATTACTACAAATTAAACTGGAAACAAAATTTGTTCTGGAAATAATGTAAACATGTTTAAACAGTCTGTCAAATTATACATCCCGTAAAATCGACATGTAGAAATTCCGAAATAAATTGATAATCAATCCCTTATGATTTAATTGCCCATCTGAGCCGTGCGCATTTTGAACGGGGATTGTCAAACCGCTCCTGTGCCGACGCACGTATGGGTTCTACAGAATAGCCGCTGAATAATCCCGTGCTGACACCTGCCTCAAAAGCACGAACCACACGGTTGTCCTCACCGGAATGGAATGTAAGTATAGCGGCTTTCCCGCCCTGTTTAAGTATCCAAGGCAGTTGTCGAAGAAACTGATCAAGCGCACTGAACTCATCATTGACTTCGATTCGAAGAGCCTGGAAAGTTCTCTGACAGGATTTTTTAATATTTTTTTCCCGTGAGTCGTGTGGTGCTTTGTCGATTGCTTTATTGATACAATCCGAGAGATCTGTAGTTGTTACGATTGACTCTGCACTTGCGGAAATTTCACGCGCGATTTCCTTTGCCCATGGTTCGTCCGAGTTAACAGTCAGCAGTTTTTCAAGCGATGGTTCGGATAAATTTTTAATCAGATCCGATGCCGGTCTGCCGCGATCAGGATTCATTCGAAGATCAAGAGGTCCCTCAACTTTAAATGTAAAACCCCTTGAAGGGTTGTCAATCTGCATCGACGATAATCCCAGATCCGCGAGAACAAAATCTAAACCATCGCCGATATCGGGCAGCAACTTGTTAATTCCGGCAAAATTCATTTTGCGTATCTCTAAAACATTTGTGGAATAACCTTCGCCTCGAAGCCGAGCCTCAGTTTTCGGCAGCTCAATCGGATCAACATCTAGAGAAATAAGATGACCGCCGGGTATGATTTTTTTAAGAAGTTCACGTGTGTGCCCGCCATAACCAAGAGTAGCATCAAGACCGCGATCGCCCGGTTTGAGATCCAGCACTTCAAGAATTTCATTAACGCAGATTGATCTGTGCATTCCGGCGGGTGTATGACCACGCTGCATAATCTTTTCAATATCTTCAGCATATTTGCCGGGATTAAGCTCTTTATATTTATCCGCGAAACGGCGCGGATGAGTACCTTTATAACGTTTTCGTCTGACATGCGGAGAAGCCGTTTCGGGCTGGCTAGTATCGGTGTTTTCCATCGAGGTGTCCATGCAGGTTACTTGTATTTAATTTTCAACACTAAAATTATTAGTGATAGAATCAGGGTAACAGCGTTGGCCAAAATCAACGGGATCTGCAGAGTAATCAAACCATAGATCATCCATAAAAATAGTCCGCTGCACATAACAATATACATAATTATCGAAATGCCGTGAGTTTCCTTTGTACGAATAATTTTCAGTGCCTGCGGAACAAAAGCGGACGTTGTTAGAATACCTGCAACGATACTGATCACTTCAACAATATTCATAATACCTCATAATGATTTTCATAAAAAATTTCTAACCGGCGAGCTGTTCCGTCATAAAAGATGTATCAGATTCTACGAGATCACCTCTTCATTTTAAAACAAAAAAGCTTAATTCTTCAGACTTCTTCTCAACATCTTCGTTTATATGATGAATCGACTATTCCTCTAAATTGTAATTAACAGACTTCTTCAAAAAAACTTTACCGGTCTTAACATCCATAATGAGCTTTCTTGTAAAGTTTCCGCCAAGCTCAGTCTGGTCAATGACAATATCTTCCATTTCGAGAACAACCTTCGCGACACGAATATTATCACCAGGTACATTATGTACAGGATTCTCATACGGCAGAACTTTTCCGCCGCCGAAGACTTTCGCGATAATGTTCTTTTTCGTGCAGCCGAATTTGTACATGTCTTCCAGAAGAAGCATTGTTGACTGCATACCATGTTTAGCGGTCACTTCCGCGCTGAAACCGGACATCGATACATTACCGGCGAGCATAAAGTGATTCATGCCGGATACCTGTTTAACCGAATCATAAAAACATACCGCTACACAGGAGCCTAACAGCGTTTGAATATATTCATCTTTTGATGAAACATAATATTCACCGGGATGTATAGTCGCGATGTTCTTTCCAAATTTGCTGGAATTGTTCAAACTGAGCTCCAAATATAAAACTTAATCGAAAAGAATAACCCTTGTTTTTTCGTCTTTCTTTTTAAAGGCAACATCAATATATTCATTTTCCAATTTAATTATTTCTGAATTTTTCACATTATTCTTTAAAACTTTTCGGTAGCATTTTCCGCTTTTAGGAAAAAAAACAATTTTCCTGCGAATTGTTGTGGATATGTCAAGATTTTCGACAATAATTTTTTCACCGGTAAAAAACTCATGGATAAAATATAAATTACTACGCAGAATGTTTTCGTTAATTTTACCGACAGAAGATACCGACGCTGTTCCAAAAACTTTCGCGACAACATCTCTTCTGTCGCCGCCGAGTTTTACAAATTCGCCAAAAAGATATTCAAGCTGTGTAACTCCATAGGCCGCGATATCGCTTTTTTCAATTCCACCGGTGCCGATTACACCCGGGAGAATAAAATGTCCCATACCGCCGATCATTCTTCGGGCATCATATAGACAAACCACTAGACAAAGGGCGGATACCGTTGCAATAGCTATATCCCCGCCAGTAACGTAGTATTCGCCGGGGTATAGTAGGCACATCGGTTTTCCGTATTCGCTGTTAGTGCTTTTAATCATATTTCGCGCTCGCTAGTCATAATTAATAACGATGCCCCCACGTCTCTAAATTTGTCAAACTAAAAAATCCACATATGTGATTTTGCCAGTGTTTAATTATATTGGTCGGATGACTTAACAGGTATTCCCTTGAATAAAAGGTGTCAGAGACATAAATGTCTCTGACACCTTTTATTCAAAGAGGCTCATGGGTTAAATTTCTTGACATTAGTTAAATATTATTTACTTTGACTTTATGAAAAAACGAGCTAGAACATCCGAGGAAAAAATCGCGAAGAAAAATCTGCTGCTGGATACCGCGAAAGGACTTTTTAAGGAACTTGGCTTTCGCGGCACAACGGTAGAAATAATCACCAATAACGCGGGACTCAGCACCGGAACCTTTTACCTGTATTTTAAAAGTAAGATAGACATTTATCGCGAACTCAATATCATTGCTGTCGATATTCTTTATTCAATTATTAAAGAAGAACTTGATAATGAAGCAAATGATGTTAAAACTAAGATACGGCTTGTGTTAAAGGCATATCTAAGATTTTATCATGAGGAAAATGATTATTATTATATTATGTCGATTCTGCATTTAGGTCAACGGGATTTTTTCTACGACTTTTTTAAAGCAGACTATTTATATAAAAGAGCCAATGATCTGTTGCTGGAAATTAAGGCTATTTTTGATGATGGTGTGAAATCCGGAGAAATGAGAGAAGTCGATACCTTGAAATTGTCATTGTCCTTCTGGGGAATCATTGAAGGAGTTTTACTGCTCGATGTTACAAGAAACGCGACAATAATAAACGCCGAAATTAACGATATGGCAGAATTTACCATGGACCAATTCTTCCGGGGAATTATGAATTAATGAAAAACACAAATACAAGTTCTGAATTTTATACATTTATTAGAGATGAAAGCCGGAACCGTCTGCCTGAAAATTTAATATCCACGCCTGAACTTCTTGCTGAATTCAATTATCCAGAAGAAATCAAAATGAAAAACGAGGCTCTAAAAAAGTATTTTTCATACATGAAGTTTCATGGAAATCTTGAAAATATTGTGGAATCTCCATTGCCGAGAAAATACCGGACAACCACTAAAAAGCGTCTCTTTTATAATGAGAAGAAATATTTTTTATCAACCGGTTATAATCAGCCTGAAAAATCCATGCTGGATCCCGAATATCATAGCATAATTTATAAAACTATTACACAGTTTATGAATCGTGAACGCAGTAAAAGTTATTTGAAACATATAAATTTTGTGATTATTCGCGGCAGTTATCAGAAGTTTACGCTGATTTTCAATATTGATGTTTTTAACGCTGAGCTGATAAATAAGTTCAAACATTTGTCGGACCAGGTACTTGCCGCATGCAAAGAGATCTCTTCTATATATCTGTTTCTTGGAGAAAAGGATTCCAAATACTATAATGAATTTGCTGATGAAAATTTTCTGAAACTTAAAAAACTCTACGGATCAAAAAAAATTACTATACCTCTTAATTCGAGATTCTTTTCGTTTTACCCGGACAGCTTTTCCCAGATAAATCTTTCAATTGTTCCGGCAATGATTCAAAAGATCGGCGACAATCTGGTTATCGGAAAGGATTGTTCTCTGATAGATCTTTATTGCGGATATGGATTATTCTCACTCTCATTTATCGATAAATATAAATCAGTTATCGGTATTGAAGTTAACCGCAGTTCGATAAAAAGTGCGGTCGAGAATATTACTGGAAATACGAATGTCCGGTTTCTATGTGACAGCATCACCGTTAAATCCATAGCTAATCTGCCCGACACACGTTCTAAGGAAATCTTTATTATTGACCCGCCAAGAAACGGTACACTGCCCGGTGTAATCGAAAACATCACTGAAAGACGACCTGAGCAGATTGTTCACATATTCTGCAACATTGACAATATTCCATCTGAACTTGCCCGGTGGCAACACAATGGCTATGTCCCGAGAAGAATTATCCCGCTTGACATGTTTCCCGGCACTCCAGAAATTGAGACTATGATTTTTTTTGGACGTAAATGAGTTTTGTAGTAAATTGTAGTTTACTTCATTACGCTTGTTCTATTATATTGCACTGAAAATTGTTCGATATTTACCCCATGTATATAAGGTGTTATTTGCATGCGTTATTTCCCGATTTTTCGAGGTTATTATAAATTCAGACGAATTATTACAAGTTCAATAATCAGACGAACATTGTTTTTTATTATTATTATATCGTCTATAATAACGCTGATGTCCAGTATGATATTTTTCTGGATGACATATAATGAAGCGATAGAAAAACTTCATAAAATTTCTCAAATAACCGGTCGAAGGCTTTCAAACACCCTGTCATATTCTTTGTGGAATCTTGATGAAGAATTTATCCGCAATGCCCTAAACATCGAAATCGAAGATGACAACATCCACGCGATAATAATAAGAAACATTGATATTAATAATCTTGGTATTGTAAAAAATTCCAGAGGTTTTGTTGAATTATACGATCACAATAAACATAATTTAAAAAACGATAAATCCCTGATAATGCGTAAACATGGAATCTTCTACAAAAACAAAAACATTGGAAGTCTGATTATTTATTATACTCCGGATATTATTCAAAAAGAAATTGCTGCACGTTTCATATATGAAATATTGCTCGTAGTTACGATAGTATCGTTTATTATCGCGATTGTTTTTATCATTTTCAGACAGACAGTTCTCTCGCCGATTGTACAATTGAAAACCAGCGTAACGACATTAGCAAACAAAGATTTTAGTGCTCGTATAAATAATCTCAATGATGACGAAATTGGCGATCTTGCAAAAAGTTTCAATATAATGGCGGATACTATAGAAGATTACAATTATAATCTACAATATCTTGTGCATAAAAGGACTAATGAACTAATTAACGCGAAAAAAATGGCATCGATAGGAGAAATGGTCGCGGGTATCGCGCATGAAATGAACACGCCAATTGGAAATGCTATGACTGCAGGCACCTATGCCTATAATCTAGCCCAAAAAATTTTAGAGGCTTTTGAAAAATCTACGATTACGAGAACGGATTTTTTAAGGCAGTTTTCGGAAGTTACAGAATCGCTGACTATCATTAATATAAATATGATTCGCACTTCCGAATTGATAAACACTTTCAAAAAAATCGCTCTCGATAGAAAAAACGAGCTTTTAAAAGATATTCCTATCAAAGAATTTATAAATGGGATTGTTCTGTCTCTGAAACCAAAAATTTTCCACAAACATGTAGACATTACTATTCAATGTCCAGAGGGTTTGAAAATTTATAGTTACGCGGGATTACTATCGCAGGTTTATATTAATTTGATTACTAACGCCGTGCTGCATGGTATAGATGAACGGGATTCCGGAAAAATTATAATATCATCAAAAATCGAGAATACTGATTTCATCCTTGAAGTTTGTGATGATGGTGAAGGTGTAAGCGACAAAAATATTTCAAGGATATTCGAACCATTTTTTACGACAAAACGCAATCGCGGAGGAACCGGCTTAGGATTGAATATTGTCTACAATATAGTAACCTATAATCTTGAAGGAACTGTTGTCTGCACAAATAATAATGGCGCAGTATTTACTGTGAGGTTTCCTCTTGAACAGCATATTGCGGACGGTATTCCGAAAAATATTATTAATCCAAACTTTTGATCATTTCTATCACCGCGATAATCCGTCCATTGTTTTCACTTTTTTTGATTACAGATGGTTTATACCCGCATTTTGTATAGAATAATAATCCCCGAACATTCTCGCTCCAGCAGTTAAGCTTGATACTTTTCGCGCCATAAAGTTTTGATTGATCAGCCATATAATCCAGCAACTTTCCCGCGATTCCGGAACCGCGGTGTTCAACGTTTACCAGAATGTTTCCGATAAACACTGAATCGTCATTAACAATATTGTACATGTCGGCGAATGCCGCGGTCTTCCCGTTGATAATTCCAACAGTTTTATGCAGACGGTCTTTCGTTTGTTCCACAAATTGCTGAACAGTCAGCGGATATTTCGCGCTGCAAAAGGCGTATAATAATTCATTTTCACTGCGCGGTATATTAACAATTTCAGAGTAATCATTTTCTGTCGCTTCACGGAATGTTATCATTTACCCTCAAAAATTTGTAAGTATTATTCTTCATTCCTATTTGTTGACATTTATGCATTTTTGTCAAGGAAAAAGCGAAAAAAATGGTGCCAGAGACCATTTATGCATAGTTACGCTGATTTTGCGTAACTATGCATATTTTCCACATATGTGGTTTTTATTTAAAAATGGTGCCAGAGACCGTTTATATACCATTTTCCGGGGATATTTAACCAAAATTGTGATTTTATACTTGCAAAAACCCATAAACAATCCTGAATTATTCAAAAAAAAATTATGGGGACATTATTATGAGGTTTAAAAAACAAAAAATTTCTGAAAAAGCTTTTTACACAATTTCGTCCGGCGATGTTACATTGAGTTTTAGTAAAAACGGATCTATCGTTGAAGCGGTAATCGGCAGCGCGAAAATACCTTATCCTTTGACGGGCATGACTTATCTGAAAGGTTTTAACAACATCGGAGAAGTGACGGCAGATATTGGTGCGAGCAAAGATGAATGTACTTTTACTCGCACACAAATTGACAAGCATGATAGAAAGTGTGTGGTTGTTGAAAATTTTACCAAAGTAAAAAACGGAATAAGATGGAACGTTTCACTAAGCGGCACAGGAAATTTGTGGACGGCTCCAATTATCACTGATATTAATTTTGCGGCAAAAAAACAGAGCCGTTTCTGGACATCATGGAGTGATCCTGAAAACCGCAGCAGGGGCTGGAGAGATCCTCTGACACTTCAAAAATTCCGCAATTCTAAGTGGACATATTCTAACATTAGTCATTTTACGCCGGAAAAGGGTGATTATTTTTCTATACCAATCGCGACTATTGCGGATATAGATTCCGATACCGGTTTGAGTTTCGCGTTCTCTCCTGAGGATCATTTACTCAATATGAACCTTGAAACGAAAAAAACAGGATCAATAGTTTTCACACAGGAGAATCACCGTATGGGTGAAGGATATCCTGTAAAGTTTTCCATCGACATAGTGTCTCATGAGGCGGACTACAAAGGTGGTCTACGATTTTATACAGAACGGTATTCAGAATATTTTGAACCATCATTTTTAAAAGCTGATGAAATGGCAGGTTGCGGAGCATATTCCGGTTATGAAGGATCGATTGACGCGGAACGTCTGAGAAAAATGGCTTTTCGAACAAACTGGAAACTTTCTGATGATTTCCCATGGATGGGAATGTTTATACCACCTGTAAAAAACGCTGACGAAAAGTGGGAACGTGCATGTGATGAGCCCACTCCTGAAGGAAAATCATCCTCAACATCATGCAGACAGATGAATGATTACGCGATCCGTATGAAACAAAACGGGTTTTACATTTTGAATTATTTCAACGTAACTGAGCTTGGCAGGAAAATGGATGCTCCCACAGGAAACATCGGAAAAGATTCTGATGAACTTTGGAAATCACCAGTAATGTTCCAGAAAACATTTCTGCCCGACGCTGTTCTTGATCCGCGTCTAAAAACTTTCTATGGCGCGAAGGTAACAGACTGCGGTGATCCAAAGTATAAGGAGTTTATTCTTGAACAGGCTGATCGTCATATACGATATTTGCCTGATACCGATGGTATATGTATTGACCGTTTGGATTGGCTAAGATTTTACAATGCGAATGCTGATGACGGTTTAAGTTTGTATAATGGAAAACCCGCGAGAGCGCTGGCGGAATCTTGGAAAAATTTTATTGAAGCTCTAAGCAGCAAAATGCATGCCGCTGGAAAAGTCGTTTTCGGAAATCCAATGACCATGCGAATAGATTTGATGAAACATCTCGATGGGTATTTTTCTGAACACGGAGAGTCCGGTCCTGGACTCAACAGTCTGGCTTTGATGTCTTTGCGGAAAACAGCAATCACCTGGACATGCATGTGGTGGATCAAACCTGTGTATAAACTTAAACCGGATCCTGACCGTTTTTTTCAACGGCATCTGCTGATGGGTGTTTATCCAACCGCGCCATATCCTTTTAACAATCACGCACTGCGGCCGCATCCAGTTACAGATGATTACTATCTGCAATATGGTCCGCTGCTTGACGCTATGCGGGGTAAAAAGTGGGTTCTTGCACCGCATTGTGTTAATACACAAACGACTGGTGTAAAAGTTAATTTATTTCAGGTAAAGGGCGGCTACTCGCTGCCTGTAACATTCGGAGGAAAATCACAAAACGCTACAGTAATCATCAAAAATATTCCTGATATGAAAAATCTGCGCGTAACAGCTTTGCATCCCGGAACCAACGAGATTATGACGGTTTCATGCGTAACTGTTGGTGATTCCTTAAAACTCAATGTTCCTTTGAAGCGTGGATGCGCGATGGTAAAACTTTCCTATTAAATAATAGTGATGTCAAAGTAGTCCTTAATAAGACTACTTTGACTATTAAGTTTCTGGTGAATTATTTTTCGGGCATAAAAGCCCAACACTCGTATGACCTTCTACTCCATCCTTTTTGCCCCCTAAATCAAACTTCGACTGGCTCACTTCGGCAGCCTCAGTACAAGCAGTGCAAGCCCAATGGGGGACTTGAAAAATCAGATCTAATAATATTTTTTTCAAAGTCCATAGCCCTGCCCTTCGGGGGTTGGGGGGCGTATTGCTATTATTGAATATACCCGAAAATAAAATCTCACCTATGAATTCAATGTTAAAATCCAGCCTTCAAAATATGTTTGACTTGTAAGATAATATGCGAATCTAATAATGTCAAATTATACAACCTGAATAAAATATAAGGAATAATCATGGATAAAATACTTCTTCTTGGCGAAATAAATGTGAACTGCTACATAATAGCAAATAATCAACAATGTTATATAGTTGATCCCGGATATGAAAAAGATAAAATAAAAAACTATGTTTTGTCGAAAAATCTTGAAGTGTTGGGCATACTTTTAACTCATGGGCATGTTGATCACATTGGCGCGATAGACTGCTTTGATGTCCCGGTCAATATCCACAAAGACGAATACGAAATGCTGTTCGATAATTATAAGAACGGGTTTGATTATTATGATCGGAAAAAACTCTATTCGCCGGAAAGTTTGAACATTGTCACTTTTGACGATTCGAAGATCTTCCAACTAAACGAAAAGCTCATCGAGGTTTATCACACACCCGGGCATACCGCCGGCGGTGTCTGTTATAAATTTGGTCAGGAGCTCTATACCGGCGACACACTTTTCAATAGAGCTGTCGGCAGATGGGATTTCCCTACCGGGGATTTGGCGAGTCTGAAAAATTCCATAATCAGAATTATTGACGGTTTCGATGGTGATATTGAGATTTTCCCCGGACATGGACCAGCCAGCACTATAATGCAGGAAAAACAGCGAAATCAATACTATCTTAATTGGAAAAACGAAATTTAAAAAAATACCGAACATTTTTTCAAAATTGTACAAAAAGAATGGTGCCAGAGACCTAAAAAATGTTCTCTGACACCATTTTCACACCTGAAACCATAACATTTGCGGTTTTTATGCATAGAAAAGGTGCCAGAGGAAAAAATTATTTATATTAATTGAGGGAAAATGAAAAATACAGTATCACTAGCTAACCTTGAACAGATTGAAAAACTTGTATCTCTATTGGATCTATTGTTTTCTCAGGATATTGAGTTTGAATCTAACTATGAAAAACAGAAAAAAGGATTGGAATCAATTATTAAAAATCCTGAAGTTGGCGAGATATTGGTTTTGAAAATTGATGAAACTATTATTGGAATGGTCAGTCTGCTTTATAGTATAAGCACAGCTTTAGGCGGAAAAGTAGCAGTCTTAGAAGATATGATAATCGATAAAGATTATAGAAAGAAAAACTATGGTACTACCCTGCTTAATGAAGCTATTCGTCATGCAAAAAACAAAAATTGTTTAAGAATAACATTATTAACTGATTACAACAATGAAAATGCGATTACATTCTATCATAAGAATGGTTTTTCAAAGTCATCAATGATTCCGATGAGAATGATTTTATAAGAACCTCTTAAATTGATCTGTAGTTTATAATCAGTTAATAATTAATCCTTGAAGTGCTTGATATGTGTTTTTAAATAATCAATGAAAAAAATCTTGTTATTTTTTTAACAAAAAAAATATTTGTAAAACAAGTTAGTAAATGGTGACAGAGCAAAATCAAATGTTTACATAGTTACGCATAGTTACGCAAAATCTGCGTAACTATGCGGATTTACCACATATGTGTTTTCTCACAAAAAATGGTGTCAGAGTAAATAGAAGTAAATAGAAGTAAATAGAAGTAAATAACAAATAGAATAGGAGACAAAAATGCGAGTAGTAAAACTTTTTCTGATGATGACAATGATATTGGTGCTGAATTCGGCGTATTCTCAGGTATTTCTTGATACAGAAACCGGAGGTGTATGGACAGGCTACAATGATGTAAGAATACCGTCGAAGGGCGGAACGATGATATCTCTCAAGGATGATTTGACCCCTGATACTGAACCATTTATCAGATTAAGAGGCGGATACACATTTTTGGATAAACACACAGTATCAATGCTGTATGCTCCGCTGACTGTGGAAGGCGAGGGTACTTTAAAAAAAGATGTCAAGTATCAGAAAGAAACTTTCAGTAAGGGCGAAAAAGTAAAATCAGAATACACATTTAATTCATATAGATTGACTTATAGATATATGATAGTTAATAATGATAGTTTTCTTTTTGGATTGGGCTTAACCGCTAAAATCCGTGACGCGGAAATAAAATTGACTTCCGGCAGCAAGTCGGCAAGCACCAAATCGGCAAACAAAACAAATATAGGATTCGTCCCGATAGTAAATTTTTACGCAGAATACAAGCTTCCCGCGAATATCAGTGTAGTAGCCGAGGGTGATGCTCTTGCCGCTCCGCAGGGCCGCGCCGAAGATATTTTCGCCGGACTTCATTATAAAATAAATGACAACTTTAAAATAAAGGCCGGCTATCGGATGTTAGAGGGCGGTTCCGAAGGCGGCGGCGATGTATATACTTTTTCGATGTTTAATTATGCCGCGGTCGGCGTAATAGCGTCCTACTGAAAAATCAATCAGGTTGTCGATTAAATTTCGACAACCTGATTACTAAAAACTATTCGTATCAAACATAATTCATAGACAAGTTATTAGTGATCAATAATGCATATTACAAATAGAACATATCAATATTTCCATTAAAATAATCATCAATAACTTTGTTCTGTACCGTAGGCGGATCTTCCTTCTACAGCAATAAAATCGAAATCTTTATAAATCTTTTTCATAGCCTTCGCGACATCTTTGGCTATCGAAATCGGCGAGTTTACACCCTTCCCGATGTAGTTGGATCCGGCATCAACTAGCAGCTGCTTAACACCATTTTTCACACCAGCAGCTTTTATGTGTCCGCCATGAGTCGGTTTAAAATTGAAAGCTTCACTCTTTAAACTGTGATGAGTTGTCTGATGAGGTTTTGTCCCGATGCTGTAAAACATTGGCGTGTAGGTTTTTATCTGCGGTACAAGTGCGATGTATGTCATGTGCTCCCCATCCTGCAGATCGTTCAGATATTCGCGAAATTTATCAACCCGATACTTGTTCCAATCGATAGTTTCTACAAATCTGCCGATTTTGAATTTCTGCTGAACTGGAATAAAAACGTATTGCATCATGTTGTTTTTTTTATAGGTGATTATTTGCTTCGGGACATAAACAGTTTTAATGAATTCAATAATCGCGTTTTGGAATTCGGGGCATTTTGCGAATAACGGCCATTCCTGAATAATCTCCAATGCGTTGAAAGAATCGATGTCCGCTTGAAATCCTGATGAATATTCATAAAGTTGATCATCCTTTGTTGGTCGTAAAATTCCGGCTTCAGCGGCAAAGCAAATATCTTTCATGTCTACAACATTCAACAGAATAAGACCCTGTTTGTCGTCAAATTGTGTGAAAAGTCCCTGTTGATCCTTCCCGCTGCCGATTCTTCTTATTACTGTTCCTGGTTTTATCGAATTTATATCATTTATAAGCATTATAAAGTCTTTTTCTATCAAATCCATACATCTATCCTGTAATTTTGTTATGTGTTGATTAAAGTTTTGTTGCATTTTGTCAAGTATTATGCGCAATCGCTACAGTAAATGGTGCCAGAGCAGACTCTTATTAATATACAGGCTGTCGAAGTTAAATCGACAGCCTGACTATGTCACATAAATGGCAAACTTTCGCTTAACAAACGTTGAGCGGCAAATATATCGCAGACCAAGGAAGGTACTCCGATAATATACTCCTTAAAATCTCCATTGATATGAATTATCACCGTTACTATTAACAATTTGACTATTGAATTTTCAACACATTACATAATCCTGTCAATTGTAGTTGATTTCTAATTTCGATATCTATCGTAATATGTCTTAGGGGGTTATGAGTGCGGGATTTCTGCTGTTGTAAAATCCGCGAGTATTAAATAGGTAATCTCCCATAAAGGAAAATTACCTACTTATCAGAGGTTGCAGATGAAAAATAAAAAAATTATTCTCAAATGCTGACGCATAATAATCACAAAACAATAAATTTGTAAATAGTACTATGGTATTATTTTGACAAGATTTTTAATTTTTAAGAAATAATCATGACTAATTTGTCAACACTACCCATCATATTGTATTATTAATGTTTATTGAGTCACCATTTTAAAGCAGCTTTGATTCTTTGCTATATTATACATTATTTGCCGCTAACGATTTTTAATTTTGCAAAAAATAAACTTCTCTGACACCATTTATTTTCATAAATTGTCCGACCACATAGTTTCTTACTTGACAAACACTGTGCCAGAGCAATAAATTTGTAGTAATTAGAATCATTATCATAGAAGAAATCTCGAATATTTTCACAAACAAGTCGGGTGAAACTCATGAATCTCAAAATCAATCTCTTTAATAGAGAAATAAATATTTTATCTGTAGGTCTTTGTCCGAAGGGTATTATCGCGATTGGTGCCTTTCCGCGGGGAATAATCTCAATCGGCTGGATGGGTATCGGCGTAGTGAACATCAGCCAGATGGGTCTTGGGGTGATTATTGCCGCACAGATGGGCTTAGGTGTAGTCTCTGTCATGCAGATCGGTGTTGGACTGCTGTTCTGTTTCGGGCAAATGGCGTTCGGGTTTTTCAGCATCGGACAGTTAGCTGTTGGTTATTACGCTTTCGGCATAGACAAGGCATACGGCGTTAACAGTTTTGTTAACCGTGATTTTTCAGTGTTGTGGAATTCGTTTACAGGTCTTTTGAGTGAGCTTAGCGGTTTATTATAACCATGATTGATAATAAAAAAATCACGGAACGTAAAGTGTTTATAAATAATACCGATCTGGCGGATGCCCTCGCCGCATTGAAAAATCTTCCGGATGTGTCAGCCGTTGAGGAGTCAGCGGTAGAGACATCCTGTTTTAGAGTCAGCGCGTCAGCGGTATTCGCGAAATATTCGTCGCCATTCTATAATGCGTCCGCCATGGACGGCATAGCGGTTACAGCGAAGATTACCTCGTCCGCGTCGATTATAAGTCCGATGACGCTTTTTCCTGAAAGGGATTTTGTATTTGTTAACACCGGCACTCCGGTAAATGATCCGTTTGACGCTGTGATAATGATTGAAGATATTGTGCAGCTGGACGACGGTTCAGTCAGGATTTCCGCGCCGGCGCCGCCTTTTCAGCACATCAGACCTGTCGGCGAGGACATTGTTGAAGGCGGCATGGTAATTCCCATGAAGCATGTAATCAAACCTTATGATGTCGCCGCGATGATTACTGCTGGCATTGATACAGTTAAATTATTCAAAAAACCGGTTACGGCTATCATTCCCACCGGAAGCGAGCTGGTCGATAAAGCCGAGAATCTCACACAAGGTAAAATTGTCGAGTCAAATTCGCATATGCTGATACACATGGTTGAAGAAAACGGCGGCATAGCGAAAAAGTTTAGTCCTGTAAATGACAACTACGAATCAATCAAAGGGGTGATTCTAAGCGCGGTAGAAAGCTGCGATATTGTGATTATCAACGCGGGATCTTCCGCTGGCACAGAAGACTATTCTGTGAAAATTCTCGAAGAGGTCGGCAAGGTGCTTATTCATGGTGTCGCGATAAAACCCGGCAAACCAGTCATCATCGCTGTTGTAAATAACAAGCCGGTCTTTTGTCTGCCGGGCTATCCGGTGTCCGCGTTCATCACATATAATCTTTTCGTGAAACCGTATATCTTCCGAGTCACTGGAAGGGAGTCTGACGAGGCGACGGTAATCACCGCTCGGCTTACTAAAAGAATCGTTTCGTCATTCAAGCACACTGAATACATCCGCGTCAACACCGGCTACATAAACGGCGGGTTTATCGCGTCGCCTGCCTCGGGAGGTGCCGGCTCATTAATGAGTCTGGTGAGATCAGGCGGCATACTGGAGATTCCGCGCAGCTGCGAGGGTGTCGAGAAAAACTCAATGGTTCAAATAACCTTGCTGGAGCCGGAAACCGCAATAAAAGATCGCGTAATCTCAATCGGAAGTCACGACATGGTTATGGATATCCTATCAGACTATATTCCTATATCGTCGTCGAACTTTGGCAGCATGGGGGGGATTCTGTCGCTGCTGAACAATGACTGCCACATCGCGCCGATACACCTTCTTGATGAATCTTCCGGTATTTACAACATAAGTTACGTGAAAAAATATTTTCCGTCAAAAAAAATGGCATTAATAAAAGGCCTCAAACGAATACAGGGAATAATGACCGCTCCAGAAAATCCTCTCGGCATAACAGATATCTCCGGTATAGCGAAATTAAATTGCCGATTCATAAACAGGCAAAAAGGTTCCGGCACAAGGATTCTGCTGGATTACCTTCTTAAACAAAATGGAATCAACCCTGATGATATAAACGGTTACGGAAAAGAGGTCTATACGCATAGTGAATGTGCCAATGCCGTTAAAAATGGTTTCGCGTCAGCGGCGGTCGGCGTTTATTCGGCGGCGTTTTTCTATGGTTTGAATTTTATCGAAGCCGGTGTGGAGGATTACGATTTTCTTACAAGTTTTGATAATCTCCAGGATGATAAGGTTCAGCGGTTTATCGCGGCTTTAAAAAACCCTGAATTTTTAACAAAAGTCGAATCGCTGGGCGGCTACATGACAGACGGCATCGCCGAAATAATCATTGTTGAGTAATATCATTCAGCAGATCTGTTATCGCTTGTTCTTTAGATTTATATTTTTCATCAATAAGTTCGATTTGCAGATTATTATTTTTTAGAAGAAATTCCCCCAAAGAATGATATTGTTCTTCTTTATTATTGCTGATTATCAATGTTATTAAATTTCTGTTGTGTTTTTTTCCGGCTTCATTTATTCGAAGACGATTAACAAAATTTCTTGAAGCGTATTTATCATATATGCTGTTGCTGTTTAATCCGGAAAAAAAATAATTAATCAGTTTGTCTGCCGATGAAAGGGCTCTCCAAAAAAGTTGCCGGACATAATTTTTGTACACAGCATAATCAAAATTATTATTACTTATATTATTATCATTTTGCCATGCGGGATTAATCATAATGTTGCTGTATGGATAAATATCGCCGCTTTGAAGTAACGCTAAATGAAATAACGAAGAATATCCCGAACTAATGATAAATATTTTGTTATACACTATATTATTTACCGCGATAGATTTGTAAATCCGCTGAATATTTTTAATTTCTTTTTTACGATTATTTTCATGCAGTGGATTTTTCGTAATTGGCGGAATTATTATTAGATTAAAATTATTTCGGTAAACCGAATTTTTAACAACTTTTATTAGCGGTTTATTCATTTTAGTTCCGATATATACAATAGTAGTTAAATTAACTGCATTGTAAATAGTATTGCCGTTAAAATTTGGTTTTATCACGCTTTTTTGATTTATTATTAAGATTTGTTTCAATAATATAACTAATAAAATTGAAACGCATGGTATGATTATTATTGCCGATAATATTTTTATTATGCTGATTACTGTTTTTTTCAATGATTAATCCTTTTTACAAATGCTTCGTATGTTTTGACTATTCTTTATAATAAGGATGTCGATTTATACATCCTGTAAAATCGACATGTCGGAATTCCGAAATAAATTCGGAATTCCTCACATTTTAGATGATTTTCGAAGGAAAATCATCTAAAATGCGGGTACATCCTGTACCCGATCTGGCTGTCAGAGATAAATCGACAGCCTAAATAATCAAACATGTCGGTGCAAAGACCTTTTTTGTTAACGTAGATCTGTAATCGCCGCGAAATTATGAGCAGTTACAATCTTATTGATGATTATTTCAAGTGAAACTGCTGGTCAACAGTAAAATTTTTTGATTTTTTAGATAAATTAATCATTAATTAACTTGACAATGAATTTAAAGTATTTAGTTTGAGTTTTGTTTAATTCCTCTGCCCATTTTTTTGATTAAGGAGATAGCTGAAATGGAGATAAATCAAAGAGAGAAGAGTGGTATTGTTGTACTGGACATTACCGGCGAAATAGATCTGTACAATGCTCCTGAAATTAAGGATATCATTAATCAGTTGATAGAAGCGCAGAAATATAATGTTATAATCAATCTTGAGAAAGTAACTTATATAGATTCTTCTGGAATTGGTGCTCTGATATCTAGTTTATCGAACTTGAAGAAATATCAAGGCGGTTTAAAGATTATTAATGTGTTTGCTTCTGTTAGAAAAGTTTTTGAATTAACAAAGCTCACATCGTTCTTTGAGATATTTGACAAGGAAGATGATGCATTAGCTTCTTTTTCAAAGTAGCAACGGATTGGATTTTATATATTATAAATTTTTTTATTAAATTTAGGAGAATGATTATGAAAAAAAAATACTTGGGAATACTGGTTCTGCCGTTGTTTTTGGCAGTAATCGGCTGCGGTGACCCTGTTCCGGTTAAGGAAATGACAGCTGCAAAGGTTCAGATAACAAGCGCGTCAGAAGTTAAAGCTGATAAATATGCTCCCTCTGAATACAAAGATGCTCAGAATAGTTTATACGAATCTCAGCAGTTTGCTAAAGACGATAAAATGGATGATGCTAAAGAATCTGCAATAAAAGCTGAAAGTAAAGCTAAACTTGCATATGATAAATCATTGCCGCCGCTTTCTAAAGAAGTTCTTGCTATAGCAAATAGCTCATTGATTGCTGCTGATGAAGCGTTTGCCACTGAAATGGCTTCTGGTGAGTTCATGGACGCTAAAAACAGTTATCTTTCTGCTGAATCTGCTTACAACAAGAAAGATTACAAGACTGCGTATATTATGGGAGTTCAGGCGGACGAAAAAGCTAAGAATGCAAAAAATATTGCTATTTCACAAAAAGGTGTTTTTAACGAAAAAATGAACAATGTTAAATATACTTTAACTGAAGCGGAAAAATATAATGCAAGTAAAGTTGCTCCAGAATCTGTAAAGAACGCCAATGACAATTTGAAAGACGCGGAAGGTTTTTATGCTAATGACAAATTGAAAGCATGTAACGACAGAATCGTTTTGGCTCAGGCTGCCGCTAATGAAGCGTTTAAAGTGTCTGCTAAAAAAGCTGCTGACGCGAAAATCGCTGAAGCAGATAAAGCTGTATCTGCCGCTGAAAAATCTAAAAAAGCAAAAGCTGCCGCTGAAGAATTAAACGGTGCTAAAGAAATGCTGTCTACTGCTAAAAATCAATATCAGGGCGAACAATTTCCTGAAGCGATAGCATCAGCGGAAGAAGCTATGAAACTTGCAAGTTTCATTAACTCTGGTAAAGCTGGTGCGATTGAAGAAACTAGTGATGGCTATGAAATCTATATCGTAAAATACAAGAAAAATGGTACTGACTATTTAAGAAGAATCGCTAAGAAATTCTATGGCGACGAAAGTAAATGGAAAGTTATTTACGAAGCGAACAAAGATAAAATCAAAAATCCAGATGTGATTTATGGCGGATGGAAATTCAAAATACCTAAAATTGATGGTATGAAATCTATTAAAGAAGTTCAGGCTGAAGAAAACGAATAGTCTTAACTTAAATCTGAATTATACAAAAAACGGGCTTAATAAGCCCGTTTTTTTTTGTAACAAAAATTATTAAATTATTCCAATAATTAAGTAATCGCTAATATATTGTTGGAAACAGAGCTGGAAGGCGGCGGAGTATATAGACATATTTATAATTAGAGGGTGCTATGGATTATCAGATGATAGAAAAGATTACCGAACAGGTAAAATTGAAAAATGTAATTATGCAGACAATAAAAAATGAAATGAAAAAGGTCATTGTTGGACAGGAAAAACTTGTTGACAGGTTGCTAATAACCTTCTTCTGCGAGGGGCATATTCTTCTAGAAGGTCTGCCTGGTCTCGCGAAAACTCTGGCAATAAAATCTTTTTCAAAAACAATAAATTCATCATTTAAAAGAATTCAATTTACTCCAGATATATTACCGGCGGATTTAATCGGTACTCAAATATTTAATCCGAAAGATATGGAGTTCTTTACAAAAAAAGGACCGATTTTCAGCAACATTATTTTAGCGGATGAAATAAATAGGGCTTCCGCAAAGGTGCAGTCTGCACTTCTACAGGCGATGGAGGAAAAATATGTAACCATCGGTGATAATACTTTCAAGCTTGATAATCCTTTCATGGTTCTCGCTACAGAAAATCCTATCGAGCAGGAAGGTACGTATCCGCTGCCGGAGGCTCAGCTTGACCGTTTCTTCATGAAGGTTCTAATAGAGTATCCTACAAAAGAAGAGGAAAAGACCATTCTGAAAAACTTCATGCAGATAGATGTTGATAGAATTAACACTGTAATAAACGCCGCCGATTTAATTGACGTAAAGAATCTAATAGAGTCCATATACATTGACGATAAGCTTCTTGATTATATTGTTAATGTCGTTGACGCTACGCGATTTTCAAAAAATAATGATATTAAAAGATTTATAGATTTCGGCGCGAGTCCTAGAGCGTCAATAGCATTGATGAAGGCTTCGAAGTGTGTCGCATTTATGAGAGGCAGAGGATTCGTAACTCCTGATGATATTAAAGAGATTGGAACTGATGTCCTTCGTCATAGAATTATCCTTTCATACGAAGCTGAGGCGGAAGAAATTACGCCGGATATTTTGTGCAGACAGCTATTTGACAGTGTTGAGGTTCCATGATGAAGAAATATGCGTCGTCACTTCTCGATAAAATTAAGATTGAAACGAGGAAAAAGCTCAACACTGAATTTATCGGAAATTACAAATCGGCGTTTAAAGGAAACGGGATTCTCTTTGACAGTGTACGCGAGTACGAGTACGGCGATGACATTAAAGCTATCGACTGGAATGTTTCCGCGCGTATGGACAAACTTTACATTAAAGAATATGTCGAAGAACGCGAACTCAACATTGTTTTGATGATTGATATGTCGAACTCAATGAATTTCGGCGGCGAACGTAATAAAAAGGAAGTGCTGCTTGAGGCTGTTACTTTGTTTTTATATTTAGCTCAGCATAATAATGACAGTATAACTGTTGTAATATTTACAGATAAAGCTGAGGTGTTTTTTAAACCGAAAAAGGGCAGGAAGTTTGTTCTCAAAACGCTGAATGACATTATCAGTTATTTACCGGCGAGTAGAAAAACTGATATCGGTAAAGCGGTAGAGTTCGTTCAAAGGACAGTAAAAAAAAGAAGCATAATATTTGTTTTGTCTGATTTTCTCGATGAAGATTATTTACTGAAACTTAAACGTCTTAGAAGAAAACATGATGTAATTCCTGTAAGGATTGCTGATGATCTCGAAAATAATTTTTCATTTTTTGGACTGACTCAGTTTTTTGATATGGAAAGCAACGAAGTTGTATACGCGGAATCTATTCCGGTTTTAGATGTGAACAAATTACAGGGCTTTGACATGATTAATTTATCAACATCCGAAACGATAGAAAACGCAGTTATGAAATATTTCGCGAAAAGAAAGAAAATGCGGGTGCGTTAGTGAAGGCTTTATTAACATTAGTTGTATTATTTATTTCAACAATAGGATTTTCTACCGACAGCACAGTTCAGATTAAAGCTGCCGCCGAAAGAAATGAATCAACAGTCGGCAAGTCAATTGATTTCAAAATTACTATAATCGGTGATTATAATAGTTACAACATTATTACGCCTGAAAATAAAAAGTTCGCGGAGACTGCCGAGGGTGAAACTGAAAAACCTGAAAACAAAGTACCGATATATATTGTGGAAAATATCAACAAAGAGGAGAAATCCGAAGAGGGTATCTCATATGTAATTTTCACAATGACTGTTAATTATCTACGTACTGGAAATTATAAAATGCCGCCTATTCAAGTTCTTGATACGGCTGATATTGAAATTGGTTATAATATTCCCGAAGTTAAGATTCTTCCAGTTAATACTGATGGACAGTTTGTTGAGATTGAGGAGCCTATCGATTTATACGGTAATTGGAGCAGGATCATTATTGTTTTAGCAATACTAATAATTGTCATAGGTTTAATAATATTTTTAGTCAGAAGATATATTAAAAACAAAAAAAATAAAAGCACGATGCTGGAATATATTCCACCGATTACAATTTTTAATAACGATATAAATAATTTAAAAAATGAAATGCTCATCGAGAATGATGAGTTGGAAGAATATATCATCAAGCTGTCTAATATTTTTAGAAAGTTTATTAATCTTTCATTGAACATTCTGGCAAATGATATGACAAACGAGGAAATAATCGCCGCTATACAAACGCACTCAGTAATAGGATCTGACGCGGTTATCATTAACGCGGAGCTGCGTAAAATTCTATCGTTATGGGATCTCGCGAAATTCGCTGAGTTCATGCCTGGTAAAGATACTCTTGAAATGAATCTGAAAGAGCTTACAGAATTTGTAAACAAAGTTACCTGGGAGAATGGCAATGTCCGGTTTTGAATTTAAAAATCCATTAGTTCTTTGGTTATTAATACCGTTAGTATTATCCGCGTTTGTATTTTATAAATACAAAATATTTTCTAGAGAACCGTCAATACCTGTTTCATCCGCGACTCTTATTAAAAGCGGGAAATCTCTCAGGGCGGTATTTTACAAACAGCTTTATGTTCTACGATATATCGCGGTCGCTTTGCTCATTTTGGCGGCTGCTAGACCAGGCAAGGGAGTAAACTATTCCAGTGTTAACAACAAAGGTATTGATATTGTTGTGGTTCTGGATGTTTCAATTTCGATGCTTGGACTTGACTTCGATCCTGAGAACCGTTTGTTCGTCGCGAAATCCGCGATAAAAGAATTTATATCAAATCGTAAAACTGATAAAATTGGTTTAATAATATTTTCCGGCGAACCGTATTTACAATGTCCATTGACAATCGAATATGATATGCTTAAAGATCTTGTTGATGAAGTTGATTTTGATTCTGTTACTGAAACTGGTACTGCTGTCGGCGAGGCGGTCGCCATGGCGGCATCGCGTATGATGGATTCTAAATCTAAAAGTAAAGTAATACTTCTGCTGACGGATGGGGCAAACAATACAGGAAGTATTGATCCTGAAAATTCCGCGAAAATATGCAAAGAACTTGGAATAAAACTCTATACAGTCGGTATCGGAAGTGAAGGGCGTTACAAAATTTATGTGCCGCGAGGGCAGTACAAGGGATATCATATACTCGATGACAACTTCGATGAAGAAACGTTAGTTAAAATGGCGGATATTACCGGTGGAAAATTTTACCGTGCGAAAACCGCCGCAACCTTATGGGAAAACATTATGGAAATTGATAATCTCGAAAAAACAGAATACGATGTGAAAACGTATCACGAGTTTTACGACAGATTTGAATACTTCACCGCTGCCGCTTTTATTATTTTCCTGCTGGAAATTCTTCTTCGAACTTTATATTTTCGAAAA
>CAYLTM010000008.1:10166-23658 GCA_964386495.1 uncultured Leptospirales bacterium | reverse complement strand
AATACGCCCCCATTTAGCTTGCACTGCTTGCCAAAGTGAGTTTAACGAAGTGTATCGGTACTCCGCGTATCGAAGCATCGAAATATGATTTATGGCGGGGATAAATGATGAAGTCTAATGACATATGTTATCTAGAAGTTTGATACAATAAAACAAAAAAACCGTCCGTCCGGTATATTATTATAAAAATATGAAATTTGCAATATTTTCATAAATGATGAGATTTCTTGGTTAATACCTGACTATTCAAATAGTTTTGTAGTATTATTTATGCAAATTTAAATTTATTTTTATTCCATTGAAAAAAATGATTGAACTATTCTCTATAAAAAACTAAAGGATATAATCTAAATATTTTAGAGAGTACTAATGGTGAATATTAAAATCGGACTTATCATATTAATATTATTTGGATTGTCAATCAACTATAGAGTTAATGCGAGCGAACCATTTATTCAGGTTAATAAATTTAAGCTGAATTATAAACAGAATGATTTACTTGTATCGAACGATGTTGATATAAGCGAAGATTCAAGTTTAAGTGAAATAGGATTTTATCATCAGGGGTTGGGTGAGTACGAAACCGAAGTTGTTATTCCACAGGATTTCCAGAAAAAGGGTTTGGCTTTTTATTCTGAAATTATTGATGACGCGGACGAAGTATATTTCAATGATTATCAGATTGGTTTTTCCGGGGTCATTCCTAAAACCGCTGAAGAAGAAAAGAATAATTTATTCAGATCTGCGACCAGGCAGTCACGTCTATATCTAGTTCCAGATGAAATAATTAAATTTAACGAAAATAATAAGATGCGTATATGTGTTTATAACATTTCAGGTTATGGCGGAATTTACGCGAAGCAAAAAATCGGCATTGGTTTTTATAAACACTTATATAAGGAAAGTTATTATTATCAGGTCAAAAATGATATTTTTAGGGTGGTAATTCTTACTATTTATTCAGTCTGTCTTATATACCTAATAATAAATCTTATAGGATTTTTTAATGTTAAAAGTTTGCGGCTCGCTGTCTGGAAAATTATTTCCGAGTGCAGTCCGGTAATTTTGAAATCCAATACCAATTATTCATATGGTGTTGAAATGATTTTCAGATATATTATCTCTATTGCCGCAATAATGTTATTTATGTTATTTATTTTTTCTGAAGTTAGTTTTAAATATTATTTTATTGAGAGTGAAGCTTTTTGGTTTAAGGCTCCAGCTGTCGCGAGTTTTAGCGGTTTTACATTACTCATAATTTTATTTCACAGTGAATTATTTAGAAATAAAAAACATAGTAGCTTCCTAAGCAAAATGATTTCCACTGTAATCTATTACTTTGCACATCCTTTTGTATTTGTTCTTGCGATAATTATTGTTGCTTCATTACCGGCGCGTTACGCATGGTCATTTTTTTCGAGCATATTGATTTTGTATTTTATGCTTGTTATTATAATTTTGTACATTACACATATTTCCTTATTGTATCTGATTTACAAACACAAGAAACATCTGGATAAAAAACTTCAGATAAATATTAATGATATTGTTCTTAGAATATTTATGCTGGTCGGATTTTTTTCATCGTTATCATTATTTATATTCAGCTCCCGTGTCGTTCAGGGAATGACCGCTTCAATGATGTCGATATTTATCATTTCCTTTTTATTGTCTTCGATTTATCTTTATTCCAAATATAAAATAATTGTATCTTTTGACTGCGATAAAAATCACAATAAAAATCTTCGGGATTTCTTAATCGGAAATTTAAAATTTACTGTAGCGGAAGCATCAATCGCAAACTATTTATATGTAGGTTGTGCTAAAAGTGAAGTTTTGGAAAAATTGAATATTTCCCAAAACACGTTAAAGATCCATTTGAAAAATATTTACAAGAAAATTGATGAATATCTTGTAACGGATAATCTTCTTCCAGTTACATCAAATGCCAATAATAAAATGAGTAAAATGATTCTATTTATCAATAAGATTCAAGAACAGATTAAGACTGATTAGTGTTGAATTATTTTTCGGGGATTATTGGAGCTGCTTCCTGAATTGAAAGATAAAATAAACCTACCAAAATGATATATGATTACCTATATTTTTATTAAATATTTAACCGAAACAATATTCTCATCATCCCGTCTTTGTAATTTGATACCCTTAAAAGTGTTGACAAATGGACAGTATAGTGACCATTTGTTATAACAATTAGTCACTATACTGTCCATTTGTTTATGAGGAAACTATGATTAGAAGGAGATTGGAAAAAACAATAATTGATAAGCTTTTTAGCGGAAAAGCTATTGTAATTATTGGTGCAAGGCAAGTTGGGAAAACAACATTGTTCAAAGAAATTCTGCGGGAAAAAGATTACCTTTTTTTGGACGCGGATGATCCAACAATAAGAAATCTATTAATTGATCCAAATACAGAACAAATTAGAACTATTATTGCTGATTATAGGATAATTTTTCTCGATGAAGCACAAAGAATACCGGGCATAGGTTTAACTTTAAAAATAATTACAGATCAATTTAAGAATGTCCAGTTATTAGTAAGTGGATCTTCTTCTTTTGAATTAGGTAATGAATTGAATGAGCCACTAACCGGCAGGAAATGGGAATATGAATTGTTCCCTGTTTCATGGGAAGAATATGAAGACAACCTTGGATATGTTAAAGCTGAACAGCAGCTTGAAAATCGTCTATTATATGGGTTTTATCCTGAGGTAATCAATAATCAGGGAAATGAAAAAGAAATTCTGAAAGATCTTGTTAATAGCTATTTGTATCGCGATATTCTAGCGTTTTCAGATATCAGACGACCCGAAGTATTAGAGAAATTATTGCTGTCATTAGCGTTTCAAATTGGAAGTGAGGTAAATTACAATGAGTTATCTCAAACCGTTGGAATCAACAAAGTAACTGTGCAGAAATATATTGAAATTTTAGAGAAAGGTTATGTTATCTTTCGACTTAATAGTTTTAGCCGAAATTTGCGGAATGAAATTAAACAGAACCGTAAAATTTATTTTTTTGATAATGGTGTTAGAAATATGATTATCGGAAATTTTAGTCAATTGGATTTACGAATGGATAAAGGTGCGTTGTGGGAAAATTTTCTAATTTCAGAAAGACTAAAACAGAATCGATATTATAATACCTTTTCTAAAATGTATTTTTGGAGAACGAGACAGCAGCAGGAAATTGATTACGTTGAAGAATCAAATGGAGAAATATCCGGTTATGATTTCAAGTGGAATAATAAAAAAAATAAAATACCGGATAAATTTTTAGAAGCTTACAGCGCGAAAGTTTTCCAGATTAGCAGAGAAAATTTTCGTGAGTTTGTCAGGTTTCAGCCGCAAGGTTTGAAGAAAGATGATAAATCACATTAAATTTTAATTCAAAATTATTTTCCGCCGGACATTTTTACATAATCAGAATATTTGAAGATCACAACGCCTTTGTAATTTTTAGAATCTTCAAAATGATTATTAAGCTCCTTAATGGTTTTTTCAAGCGAGGAATAATCAGCAAACTCCTTGACTCCAATTCCAATAACTATCGGCGATATTTCAATTTCATCGGTGACTCTTTTTATAATGTCCTGCGAATTAGAACCGATTCCGTCATAAACCATTGGTATTAAATGGGTAGTCCACTTCGAAAGTTTCGCTGTCGCACCTTCCGCGATAATTCCGTCAACCGCTTTCTCATTGTACCACCAGGCGATGTCGCTTGAAAATTCCACATCTGGATACTTTTTCATACGGTCGTGAATTAGTTCAAGCAGCATCAAATAATTCGACATTAATGTTGTATTGTAACTTAGTTCGTCGGCGGTATACGGCGATTGCCCGCTGAATATCGCGTGAGGTTCAGCGTCGATGTTGATTCCGTCAAACGCCGGATCATCTCCATTGACGCGAAATTTTAATAAATCATCAATCATTTTCAACGCGGCGGCAAAATTTTCCGGAAAAAGATATTTAGTGTTTTCAAGAGTCATGGCGTGCACGGAAATATTATTTTTTTTCGCGAGAGCGAAAAACGATTCCTTTTCAGAAAGAGTAGAATCAATATAAGCGTCTGAAATACTCAGATACAGACGGTTGATGCTCAGCTTTTTCATAACAGCAAATTCGGCTTCTTGATCTACAGGAAATTCATAGATGAAGACTGCCTTTACAGGAATGTCGTCTTCCGAAGAGTTTTCACCGCCGCAGAACATCATGAGTAAAGGAATAATGATTATTAACTTTTTCATGAACAACAAATATTTTGTTTTGAATTATTATCAAGCAAAATATTAATGACTTGTTATTATTCGCTTGCTCACAAAACCCCAAAGGGGGCTTTGGACATTTATGAAAAATATTTATTGTAATATTTCTCAGATAGTATATAAATTCTAAAAGAAAAGGTTATTAGAATTGATTTTTCAAGTCCCCCATTGGGGGATTTAGGGGGTAAAAAGGCACCCCTGTCTTCGGCGGCGAGCCACAATCGTTACTAAAATAAGACTTGTTATTATTAACATGAGAAAAACATTTGATAAATGTATTAATGATTTATTTGTTCTTGGTGATTAATTCGTGTTTTCCCGTAAGAAAAAGAAAATAAACGTTCCACCCGCACCATAGGTGCGGGTGGAACGTATTTGTTCAATATTTTTACGGAAAAGGTCTATTAATCACCAGAAACTAATTGTAGAATAAAATATCTGGAGACAATATGAACTATCTAGTAATAGGTTCCGGCGGAAGGGAACACTGTTTATCATGGAGATTACTAAAGGACGGAAGCGCTAAAACTGTTTACAATATGACGGGCAATGGCGGGACGCTTCAAGATTATAATTATTCATACAACAGTTTTGATGACATAGAAAAATTCTGCATAAGCAAAAATATTGACTGCGTTGTTATTGGTCCGGAAGCTCCGCTTGTAGATGGTCTTTCAGATTATTTAAACATCAAAAATATCCCGGTGTTTGGTCCATCCAGAAAAGCAGCGGAACTTGAAGGCAGCAAATTGTTCACAAAATATATTCTGGAAAAATATAATATACCAACAGCAGGTCATATCGATTTCACTTCTAAAGACAAATTGATACAGCATATTAATTCTATTGAAAGTTTCCCAATCGTAATTAAACTGGATGGTCTTGCTGCGGGCAAGGGTGTTTGCGTACCAACAACCAAAGAAGATGCCTTGCTTTTCGTGAACGAAATGGTTAAAGACGGTGCGAAAGTTTTTATTGAAGATTATTTAACTGGTGAAGAAGCCTCGGTTTTGGGAATCTCTGACGGCGAAAGGGTTTATGCTTTGGTTCCGGCTCAAGATCACAAACGTGCTTATGATAATGATCAGGGTCCTAATACCGGCGGGATGGGAGCATACGCGCCGACTCCGGTATTAAACAGTGACCAGCTTGATTATATAGAGAAAAATATTTTACAGAAAGTTGTTGACGGTATGAAAAATGAAGGACGACCTTTCAAAGGCGTACTTTATGCCGGTGTAATGATTGATGGCGACAAAATTAATGTTCTGGAATTCAACGTTCGTTTTGGAGATCCCGAAACTCAGGTAGTTCTTCCGCTGTTGGATTGCCGTCTTGGAGATATTATTCAAGCGTCAATTACAGGAAATATGAGAAAAGATGTAATAAAATTTAAAAATGAAACAGCTATAACCGTTGTAATCGCTGCTGGCGGTTATCCAGGAAGTTATAACAAAAACATTGATATTGCAGGGCTGGAAAATCTGTCAGACAAAGTTACAGCCTTTCACGCTGGTACTGTTATAAATAACGGAAGACTTCTGACCAATGGCGGCCGCATATTGTCTTTAACAGCAGTCGGCACTTCGTTGAAAGCCGCACATGATCTGGTATATTCCGAAATTGATAAAATAAAAATAGCCGGGTCTTTTTACAGAAAAGACATCGGCCATAAAGCTATGAAGTGATTAAGCATTATTTGGAAGCACTGTCGATATAGCTTGCTGTACCCGCAAGCTTTTCGCTCCAGTACCCTTCCATGGAAACTATTTTTACAACGTCTCCTGTTTTAGGAGAGTGTATCATTTTGTTTTCTCCGAGAAAAATTCCCACATGGGTTATCGGACTATAAAACGCAAGAACATCCGCTGGTTTAGCGTCTTTGAATTCGACTTTCTTGCCGCCGGTATATTGCGATGATGATTTATGCGGAAGAGAGATTCCGGCTTTGGAATAACAATATAAAACAAATCCTGAGCAGTCGAAACCTTTTTCAGGTGACGCTCCGCCATATGTATATTTCACGCCTAAATGCTTGTTAGCCTCCGCGATGATAGTATTACGGCTGGTACTTGTAGTTTCTTGCGGTGTGTCATTTTCAACGCCCTCTTCATCAGAAATATACTCTTCTGATTCTTCTTCATCCAGAATTTCTAATAATTCATCACAACGTACTGAACCAAGAACAAATACGGACAGTAGAATTATTGTGTATAAATACTTCATATCATCACCTTATTTTATTTCAAACATTTTAAGTATTTTTTGATTATTTTTGGATACAGCGTAATCAAAAGCGGTTTTGCCGTCGATGTCCTTTAGTGTTGTATCGGCACCGTTCTTTAAAAGAATAGCTGTTATATCAACACGGTTTTTTGAAACAGAGTAAAATAACGCAGACCAGTTTTCATTATCCTGAATATTAATTTCAACTTTTTTAAGAATAAGGTATTCGACAATTTCGATATGCCCATAATAGCAGGAGTACATAAGTAATGTTTTTCCGAACTCATCTTTACTGTTTATATCAAACCCTGATTCTACGTTGCTTTTAATAGATTGTATTTCGCCTTTTTTTGCAGCATTATAAATATTTTTAGGTTCAGCAATAAGGGTTGCGGCAATTAATAATCCGCAAAATGATAGTAGAATTTTTACTAATACTTTTTTCACATAATTCTCCATTATACTTACTTGTAGATTCACTGTAATATTATCGGCATAAAAGTAATTACTATGAAAAGAATATTTAGTGTAAGTGGAGTGTGAATTAATTTTCGGGTAATGTTCAAGATATGATCTTCCAAGTCCCCCTCGTGGGATTTAGGGCAGGGCTCAAAAAATGATTTAGAATTTTAACATTAATAACTGAAATAAAATTCACACCCTATAGGGATGATAATTATCCGACAATAAATTATTGACAATATTTAATCAACCAACGTACTTACCAAAAAATATATCTGATTCGATTAATGAATATTAATAATCCGCAGTTACTATGTTAACAACATAGTGACATAGTTTTTGTGAGGCCGCTTTGGGTTCAATCTTATATCTATTGTTTATATCTCCGATTGAAGGATTTTTCAGTATTATATATCAGATAATCAGACTTCTGTTTCTAATAGACGGCATCTCGATAATTCTGCTTAGTGTCACTGTCAACATTTTGACTCTTCCTTTGTATAACATGGCGGAATCCTGGCAAAACGCTGAACGCGACATTCAGAAGAAAATGAAAAGTAAATTAGATGATATTCGTGCCGTATTTTTTGGCAGCGAACGTCATATGATTATTGGCACATATTATAAGCAGAATAATTATCATCCTATATATTCTCTTCGTTCCGTGCTTGGTCTTGTCATTCAGATTCCTTTTTTTATCGCGGCATATCAATTTCTCAGTCATCTCGAATTACTGAAAGGCGCGTCATATTATTTTATCGATGATCTAAGTAAACCTGACTCCTTGCTGGTAATCGGCGGAATCACTATAAATATTTTACCCATCGTTATGACAATAATCAATTTAGCTTCGGCTATCGCGTATTCGAAAAAACTCAATTTAAGAGAGCAGCTTCAGTTATTTGTTATGGCCATTTTGTTTCTTATACTTTTATATAATTCACCGGCGGGGTTGGTTCTTTATTGGACAATGAACAATGTTTGCTCGCTTATAAAAAATCTTGTCTATCTGTCATCGAAACCGTTTGAATGGTTTAAAAAAATTATATTCGCGTTATTTTCATTTCTGTTTGTATTTACAATTCTGTTAAGAATTCCAGCGGTAAAAGACATTGCCGGTCTTGGTAGCAAAAAAATTAACGAGACGATGCTGCTTACTCGGCATATTATTTTTGGGGTAATTATTATTTTTGCGGCGGCATTACCGCACTTCAACAAAACATTTTCAGGTATATTTAATCGCCCAATAGAGGACTTAAGTGAAAGTCCTAAAATACGAAATAAGATATTTACATTGTCGTGCTTCATAATGTTTATTCTAACAGGGTTAATAATACCATCATCGTTGATTTCCACGTCACCACAGGAATTCTCCGATGCGCTTGGCGGCTCAGTAAATCCGGTAATTTTACTTAAAACAGTGTCGATACAGGCTTTCAGTATCTTTATTTTCATACCAACAGTGTTTTACTATTTATTTAGAAGTCGTGTAAAATTTTTTTTAACAATAATTATGCTGATTATTACGGTAGTATCTATTATCAATGTATATATTTTTGCGGGTGATTATGGAATCATCACTTCGCATTTGAAGTTTGAATCGCCTGATGTTTTTTCGCAGGGAATTGTATTTACTTTTTTAAATATTGTGGTGGTTGTCACGATAATTACAATTAGTATTTACTTGGTATTGAAAAAACATTATAAAATAATTACAAACTTACTTATACTGGTTTTGCTTTCTGTTTCGCCAATAGTTTTAATAAATATTTATAAAATAATTAATGGTCATAATGATTATTTGAAAATTACAGCATCGCAGCCAAACGTAATAAACGGTAAAATTGAGCCGGTTTTTAAATTATCTAAAACGAAAAAGAATGTTTTGGTTGTTATGCTTGATATGGCGGTTAATTCTTATTTCGGTGAAATCATAAAAAATGATGAAAGCATTCGTAACACGATGTCAGGATTTACATGGTATCCGAACACCGTTTCATTTAATAGTCTTACCAGAATGGCGATACCGGCGCTTTATGGCGGATATGAGTACACACCGCTTGAAATGAATCGTAGAGATGACGAGACACTTGTAAAAAAACACAATGAAGCTCTTCTTGTGATGCCGGTGCTGTTTAAAAATAATGGGTATAATTCAACATTCACAGATGCTTCATATGCTAATTACAGCACAATTCCAGATAATAGTATTTTCAAAGAGCAAGGTATACATGCTGATATTCTTGACGGCAAATATTCACGGCAATGGCTTGAAAATAACAAAGCGCTAATACCGGATGTTTATCAGAATGTTAATACTTCGTTCAAAAATTTTGTTATCGAAAATTTAATACAATTCAGTTTTTTTCGTGTAGCTCCGGTTGTTTTGAGAAAAAATATTTACGATGATGGTTACTGGCATAATGAAAATTTTAAAAACAACATGGCTAAGCTGCTTCCGCCGAAAGTAATCGCGGCATATTCTGTTTTGGATTTTCTTCCTGAAATTACCGATGTTGATTCCAATAGCGGCGAGTTTATGATTATCGCGAATGAGCTTACTCACCAGCCGTTTATGCTGCAAGCTCCAGATTATATTCCCGGGAAACCCGCGTCTGAAAATAATAACTTTGCGGCTAAGCTGCCGTTTAGTGATGATTTATCAATAAGATATTACTGTGTTAATTTGGCATCTTTTAAGTTGCTTGCAGAATGGTTTGAATTTATGAAACAAAATGGAGTTTACGATAACACCAAAATAATTATCGCATCGGATCATGGACAGGCAGTTTCAACAACAGTTTTTAAAGGTGTCCCTGGAGCTCATTCAAAATTTAATCCCCTGCTACTGGTTAAGGATTTTGACGCAAATGGCGACATCACAACAACTAAAGAGTTTATGACAAACGCGGATGTGCCGTATATAGCCGCTTCACATTTGATAAATCCGGCAAATCCATTTACGGGAAAACTGTTATCGGTAAACACCAAAAGTGAGGGAGTGAAAATAATTACTGGAAGATTATGGAGCGTGAGCGATCATGGAAAGTATAAATTTAATTTTACTCAAGACGAAGTAATTTCTGTGCATGATGATATTTTTAATATAGATAACTGGAACGGTGTGACTAAATAGTTATTGTTTACTGATACATTGTGGTAAAATCTGTCTTGACGAATATTCTCGTTTTCAGGTTTATGGGGACAGTTCAATAAATATGTGGGAATAAATATGAAAACAATATATCTTGGAATGACCGGCGACATTATACACCCGGGAATAATCAACATCATTTCTGAAGCTGAAAAACATGGTGAGGTTATGGTCGGTCTTTTGACAGACTCCGCAATAGCATCACACAAAAAACTGCCGGTTTTAAGTTACGAGCAGCGTAAAGCGGTTGTTGAAAAAATTAAGGGTGTGGCTTCTGTTGTTCCGCAGGAAGATTGGAGCTATGTTCCGAATTTGATAAAATATAAACCGTCGGCGATTATACATGGTGATGACTGGAAGACCGGTGCTCTTAGCAAGGTGCGTGAAGATGTCTATAAGGTAATGGATGAACTCGGTGGCGACGTAATCGAAATACCCTATACGCCTGGAATAACATCATCTATGCTGAATGAGGCAAGAAAGACAATCGGTACTACACCGGACATCAGGCTTAAAGCTTTACGCCGTTTATTACAATCGAAGACTGTTGTTCGAATTATGGAAGCTCATTCCGGTCTGTCCGGCCTAATTGTCGAGAATCTCGAAATTGAAAAGGAAGACGGCATGCACCAGTATGACGGTATGTGGTCATCAAGCTTAACCGACTCTACCAGCAAAGGTAAACCCGATATTGAAGCCGTAGACCTTACGACCAGACTTCAGGATCTTACAAACATTCTTGAGTGTACAACAAAGCCGATTATTTACGACGGAGATACGGGCGGAATTTCGGAACACTTTGTATTCACAGTAAGAACACTTGAGCGTAACGGAGTCTCAGCTGTTATTATTGAAGCCAAGGTGGGACTTAAAAAGAATTCACTCTTCGGGACAGATGTTGAGCAGAACCTTGCTACTATACCGGAGTTCTGCGAAAAAATTAGTGAAGGTAAAAAAGCTCAGATCACTTCAGATTTTATGATTATCGCACGACTGGAAAGTCTAATCGCGGGCAAATCTGTAGATGATGCTATCGAGCGAGCGTTTGCTTACGTGCATGCTGGTGCTGATGGCGTTATGATACATAGTAAGGAAAAATCCGGTGATGATATAAAAGATTTTTGCTGCCGGTTCAGAAAAGAATTTTCGTCAATCCCGATTGTACTTGTTCCAACGACATATAATCAGTTCACTGAGACCGAGCTGGCATCGTGGGGAGCGAATATCGTAATTTACGCGAACCATATGTTGAGATCATCGTATCCCGCGATGATGAAAACCGCGATGATGATTCTTGAAAATGAAAGATCTAAAGAAGCGGACACTTTGTGTATGCCCATTAAAGAAATTCTTGAATTAATACCCGGCACGAAATAAACGATATAGACGAAATTTAGGAGAAGAATATGTTAGACACGCAAAAATTCGGCGAGTCGTTGAAAAATCTTGGTTATGATTTTTACAGCGGCGTTCCTTGTTCATTTTTAAAGGATCTTATAAATTACGCGATTAATAATTGCGATTATGTTATGGCTGCTAATGAAGGCGACGCGGTCGCGACTTGCGCGGGTGCCCAGGTTTCGGGCAAAAAAACTGTCGTGCTTATGCAGAACTCCGGTCTCGGCAACGCTGTCTCGCCATTGACATCACTTAATCAAATATTTAAAATTCCTGTACTCGGATTTGTTTCCCTTCGCGGAGAAGCTGGTGTAGCCGATGAGCCTCAGCATGAACTCATGGGGGTGATTACTACCGAGATGCTGAACACCATGCGGATAAAAAACGCTATATTGTCTGACGATCCCGCTGAATCGGAAAAACAGCTTCGTGCGGCTGATGAAATTATCATGTCGGGGGAATCGTATTTTTTCATTGTAAGAAAAGGAACCTTTTCTAATGTGCCGCTTAACAGCAACAAGAAAACTAAAAACCGTGAAGGTCTGCAAAGACGTGGTGTAATGATAGACGCTGTGTGCTCATCCTCGATGCCCGAAACGTTGTTTGTCGCGACTACGGGTTTTACCGGAAGAGAGCTATACGAGTTTGAAGACCGCGTAAACAATTTTTACATGGTGGGTTCGCTGGGATGCGCTTCGTCATTCGCGCTTGGAATATGCCGCGCGAAACCTGACAAAAAAGTAATAGTTCTGGACGGCGACGGCGCGGTGTTAATGAGAATGGGGGCTCTTGCTGTAAACGCCGCCTATACTCCAAAAAATATGATACACATTCTTTTTGATAACAACGCCCACGAGTCTACCGGCGGGCAATTCACGGTTTCTGACGGAGTGGATTATCCGGCACTGGCTAAAGCTTGCGGATACAAAGATGTGGTGACCGCTGAAAATGTCGAGTCGTTAAAATCAGCAATAGCAACCGCGCAGAAGAAAGGCGGATTGACTTTTATATATGTTCCGATTATTCAAGGGGCTTCCGAAACACTTGGTCGTCCAAAAGTTAAACCTGAAGAAGTAGCTAAAAGATTTTCAAAATTCATTGGAGGATTACAATGATCAGACAGGCTGTTATTATGGCTGGAGGACTGGGATCACGTTTGAAAAGCCGCACAAAATCGATGCCGAAAGGATTTCTCGAAATTGACGGCATTCCGATAGTTGAACAATCAATAAAGAAATTATTTGCCGCTGGTGTAGAAGAAATTATTATTGGAACCGGTCATTGCTCTGAGTGGTTCGACCGCCTTGTTGAAAAGTACCATTGTATTAAAACCGTTAAAAACGATCGTTACGCGGAAACCGGAAGTATGGGAACACTCGCGTGCTGCATACCGCATATTTGGAGTGATGCTTTGATACTTGAGTCCGATCTTATTTATGAAGACACTGGATTGAATATTCTGATTAATGATTCCCGCAAAGATGTTATACTTGCGTCTGGAAAAACCAATTCCGGCGACGAGGTATATCTTGAGTCTGATACAAACGGATATCTTTTACGACATTCTAAAAACCGTTCAGATCTTTCGAGTATCCACGGCGAGCTTGTCGGCATTTCAAAACTAACAAGAAAGACTCTTGATAAAATGAACGACTATTGCGTTGAACAAATTAATAGTCAACCGAAAATGGAATATGAAACAGCAATGTCGTTTGTCAGCAGCACAACGCCGGCGGACTCTGACAAAATAGCGATTAGAAAAATCGAAAACTATGCGTGGCGGGAAATTGACGATGAAGACCATCTTGAAATGGCGATGTCGCAGATATATCCTTTGATAAAAGAAAATGAATCACTACGCATGATAAGACGCGAGGTTTTGCTTAACCCTGGTCCCGCCACCACGACCGACAGTGTAAAATTTTCGCAGGTGTGTGCTGCTATTTGTCCGAGAGAAAC
>CAYLTM010000008.1:4999-10156 GCA_964386495.1 uncultured Leptospirales bacterium | reverse complement strand
TTGTCAATGTTCGTCGGAACAAAAGATAATATCGAGACAGTGCTCTTCGGCGGATCCGGAACGGCGGCAGATGAGGTGATGATTTCCTCGTGTGTTCCCGATAACGCGAAACTGCTTATTGTGGATAACGGCGCTTATGGAACAAGACTCGCGAAGATAGCGTCTGTTTATAAACTGAACTATGATGTTTATAAAAGCAGCGGGTATATGCCCCTTGATGCAGATGCTGTTAAGGCGAAACTCATTGACGGAAAATATACACATTTAGCGATAGTATATCACGAAACCACCACTGGTTTAATGAACCCTGTTCCTGAAATTGGAAGATTCTGCCGTGAGCATAATATTGTCACTATCGTTGACGCGGTTAGTGCGTTCGCGGCAATTCCTATAGACATCCACATCTAATAAAAATATTCAAGGAATGGCTGGTGTGGCATTTGTTTTTTGCAGAAAAGCTGAACTTGAAAAAACAAAAGACTATCCGATGAGAAATTATTATCTCAATCTCTGGGATCAGTATTCAAATTTCAAAAAGACTTTTCAGACACGATTTACGCCGCCTGTACAGAGCATGTATTCACTGCGTCAGGCGATCATTGAAACTAAAATTGAAACTATCGAAAAAAGATATGCTAGATATTGTGCTTGCTGGGAAGAGCTCACCAAATCTGTTAAAAGGCTTGGTCTGAAGATGCTTGTTCCTGAAGAGGTTCAGTCAAAATTGATTACCGCCATTATAGAACCGGCGACATCGGATTATAATTTTGAAGAGCTGCATGATCTTGCCAGAAAATATTCATTTACGATATATCCTGGAAAACTTTCAGACGCGAATACTTTCCGCATTGCGAATATCGGCGATATACAACCAATGGAGATGCGTGAGTTTACCGTTGTGCTTGAATCATATTTTTCCAAAATAAGGCTCAACTGATTTTCTGGAGGATTTTTTGCAAGAAATATTGTATACGCTGCTGATATTCCCTATTGAAGGTTTTTTGAGTATTCTTTATCAGCATTTTTTGAAGCTGTTCTGGATTGACGGTATCGCGATAATTCTTTTGAGTATAGCAGTTACAGTTATTACGCTTCCATTATATAACATGGCGGAGTCCTGGCAGAATGCTGAGCGCGATATTCAGAAAAGGATGAAGAAAAAAATACAGGATATCAAGTCTGTATTTTCAGGCAGCGAAAGGCACATGATAATCCGTACATATTACCGCCAGAATAATTATCATCCGATATATTCTTTACGGTCGGTCTTGGGTCTCGCGATACAGGTTCCATTTTTTATTGCGGCGTATCATTATCTTAGTAATCTTGAATCATTGAAAGGCGCGACCTACTATATCATCGCCGATTTAAGTAAACCGGATTCGCTCATCACAATATCGGGATTAACAATTAATTTAATGCCGATTATTATGACAGTCATAAATATTGCTTCAGCAATGGTCTATTCGAAGAAACTGAATTTGCGCGAACAATTTCAGCTATACGCGATGGCGTTGCTTTTTTTAGTGCTGCTTTATAGTTCCCCCGCCGGACTGGTTTTATACTGGACAATGAACAACGTTTGCTCTCTTGTAAAAAATATAATCTACCTGTCGGAGAATCGCGTAAAGATTTTCAAACGGACTATATATTCCTTCATAGCCGCGCTATTCGTGTTTTCTCTATTATTGCGTTTTCCTTTTTTCAAAGAGATTGCCGGATTATACGATGTAAAAATCAGCTCAATAAAAATTCTTAGACGAAATCTTATTCTCGGAGTGGTTATTATTTTACTGCCTGTAGCTCCTGCTTTGCTGCGATATGTGTCAAATTTTATAGATCGCTGGTGCGGGGAATTATTTAATAACCCTGCAAAGCGTTTCAAAATATTTATATTGTCATGTGTAGTAATATTTTTAATGACAAGCATGGTAATCCCTACATCGCTGATCTCTTCTTCTACGCAGGAATTTTCGAACTCATTTGAATCGCTAACCAATCCGCTGATAATTTTAAAAACAGTTTCGTTACAGGCGTTAAGTTTGTTTATTATATTTCCATTGTCCGCGTATTTTTTATTCAAGGATCGGATTAAGCAGAATATAACATTTATAATGCTGTTCGCGTCAATGATGTCTTTAGTAAATCTTTATATATTCCGCGGCGATTACGGAATAATAATGTCGAATTTAAAATTTGATTCGCCCGACATTATGGTTCATAGTATAGCGGATATCGCGTTAAACATATTTGCGGCAATCGTAATAATTAGCATAATAATATTTGCTATTAACAGGTGTTATTACAAAGTGATTACTACAGTATTAGGGTTGATAGCACTGACTTTTATTCCCATGATAGTCATTAATAGCGGTGTGATAATCAGCAGTCATAATGATTACGTGAAAATTGTTACCAGTGGAAAGTCTGTATCTGTCGAGGCACGTGACCCGGATCCGGTTTTTAATCTTTCTAAAACAAAGAAAAATGTAATCGTAATTATGGCGGATCAGGCGATCAGTTCCTATTTTGGAGAAATGATCCAGTATGATCCTGAAATAAAAAATAAACTCAACGGCTTTGTCTTGTATCCGAATACATTGTCGTTTAACGCGCATACACGCCTTGGGGTTCCACCAGTTTTCGGCGGCTACGACTATACTCCGATAGAGATTAACAAACGTCCTGAAATTACGCTTGTTGAAAAACATAATGAATCACTTTTGCTGATGCCGCTTGTATTCAGAAAATACGGATATAACACAATTTTCACTGACGCAAGTTACGCGAATTACAGCGATACACCCGACAACAGTATTTTCGAAAAACAAAATTTGAAGAGCGATCATTTAATTGGAAAATACTCCGCCAGGTGGATAGAGAACTGGAATAAGCAAAACTCAAATGATGCGCCGATAGTTAAAAAAAATGATTATCGTTCATTTATGGAAAATAATCTAATAAGCTTCAGCTTCTTTCGAACGGCTCCGGTGTTTTTGCGGAAATATATTTATGATGACGGGTTTTGGCATAACGCGAATTACAGGTATAACATAAACAAGTCGCTGCCGTCACGATTGATTGCGAATTATTCAGCGTTGGATTATTTACCGGAAATTACCAGTTATGATTCCAATAGCGATGAATTAATCATTTTGGTAAATGAGTTATCCCACATACCATACATTCTTCATCCGCCTGATTTTGTGCCAGGTGAAAAACCGCGTGCGGATTATGAGAACAATTATAAATTGACTTTTAATGACGATGTCTCCCTTGAAAGATTCTGCGTTAACATAGCAACACTAAAAAAACTTACAGAATGGTTTGACGAGCTAAAAAAAGAAGGTGTGTATGATAACACGAAAATTATTATAGTATCGGATCACGGTCATCAGGTAGATACAGCCGCTTTTAGAAATATGACAACCGACACGGAACTGAACAAGATATTTCCGTGGTATAATCCTCTGCTTCTGGTGAAGGATTTCGGGAGTAAAAATGAATTGTCTATATCGGACAAGTTTATGACAAACGCTGATGTTCCGTCAATAGCGGCATCTCATCTTGATAATCCTATTAATCCTTTTACAGAGAATCCTCTTAATAAGTTTTCCAAAGATAATGGCGTGGAAATTGTTACAATTCACAGATGGGAAAAAAGCGATCATGGCAAGTATACATTTACATTTAACGATGAAGATGTTATAAGAGTTAAAGATAATATATTTGAAAAAAACAACTGGCAGGGTGAAGTTAAATAATTCATCGATAAATGAGGTATTTTTATGAGTTTTGTTATTACAGCGGCAATAATAATTATTTTAGTAAGCGTTAAACCTGCTTATTGTTATATTGATCCGAGTACCGGTACAATGTTCTTTTCGATAATCATCAGTATAGTGTCTGTAGGATTTTTCGCGGCAAAGACGATAATACATAAAATGACGACAATGACATTTTGGAACAGGCGCGGAACAAACAACATGATGCGCGGCAGAAGTAAAGAGTTTGTAATATACTCTGAAGGAAAACAATACTGGAATCTTTTCAAGCCAATTGTAGAGGAATTTGATAAACGTAAAATTAAATATTACTATTATACCTCTGATGAAAAAGATCCGTGTTTTGAACATAAATCAGATTATATAGAAGCGTCGTTTATCGGTAAGGGAAACAGGGCCTATGCCAAGTTAAACATTCTTGAAGCGGATCTGTGTTTAATGACGACTCCCGGACTAGATGTGTACCAGCTAAGAAGATCGAAATTGGTTAAGCACTATTCGTTCATTCATCACGCTCCGGGTGACGCGACGCTTTACCGGCTTTTCGGGCTTGATTATTTTGATTCAATACTGTTAACAGGAGATTACCAGATAGAAGATTTGCGAAAACTGGAATCCATGCGCAATATAAAGAAAAAAGAAATGATCGTTGTCGGCTGCACATATCTGGATGTGCTGAAAATAGAACTGTCGAAAATCACCTATACAAAAACGAATGAAAATATCACAGTCCTTGTCGCGCCGTCATGGGGTGAGAGTGGTCTGCTGAAAAAATACGGCATGAATCTTTTGAATCCCCTCGCGAAAAGCAATTTCAATGTTATAATCAGACCGCATCCGCAATCGTCCGTTACAGAAAAAGATCTTCTTGAACGGCTGACAAATGATTTAAAAGATTATCAAAATGTTGAATGGGATTTCGAAAGAAATAATATAACGGCAATGTCGAAATCGGATATATTAATTTCGGATTTTTCCGGAATAATTTTTGATTATCTTTTTCTGTTATCCAGACCGGTAATATACACCAGTTATAATATGGATCTTCGTACGTATGACGCAGGAGACATTGAACACGAATTAAAACAATTCATCTTTTTGAAAGATATCGGCATTAAACTGCCGGAAGAAAATTTTGCTGATATAAAAGGCATCGTAGAAAATAGTGTAAAGAATGATACGCTTAAACAAAAAATTGAACATGCCAGAAATGAGGCATATTGTTTTCCGGGAGAATCCGGAGTAAGAACAGTTGACGCGCTGATCGACTTAAGAAATCGATCATTAAACAGTAAAGCATAGCGGTATCGGAAAAAATGCAGGACATTCTATACACATTAATTATTTACCCGATTGAAGGGTTTCTAGGATT
>CAYLTM010000008.1:2569-4989 GCA_964386495.1 uncultured Leptospirales bacterium | reverse complement strand
TTTTGGATCGACGGATTGGCAATAGTATTTTTAAGCATTATAATGACAGTGGTGACGCTTCCCTTGTATAATATGGCAGAATCCTGGCAAAACGCTGAGCGTGATATCCAAAAACGAATGAAAAAAAAGCTGGATGATATTAAAAAGGTTTTCAAGGGCAGTGAATTGCACATGATTATCAGAACGTACTATCGCCAGAATAATTATCATCCGATATACTCGCTCCGGTCAGTATTGGGTCTGGCGATACAGGTGCCGTTTTTCATAGCAGCATATCATTATCTCAACAATCTGGAATCGATTAAAGGTGCGTCATATTATTTTATCAAGGATCTCAGCAAAGCGGATTCTTTGGTAAGTATCGGCGGTATAACAATAAACATTTTGCCGATAGCTATGACGCTTATCAATCTGGCATCAGCGGCGGTGTATTCGAAAAAATTAAATATGCGTGAACAAATTCAGTTATTTGTAATGGCGATATTATTTTTATTTTTATTGTATAACTCACCGGCAGGGTTGGTATTATATTGGACTACAAACAACGTATGTTCTCTCATAAAGAATATCGTTTACACTTCCTCTAAACCGCGAATCTGGCTGAGGCGAATAACATATTCACTGGTATCGATAATATTTATCTATACATTTCTTTTAAGGATACCGTTTTTCAAAGAGCTCGCGAGTCTTCAAGAAATCGGAATGCGCTCCAATAAAATTATTCAGAGAAACGTAATATCCAGCGTGATATTGCTGATTATTATTTTGATGCCGATAATTACGCGCTATCTAAAGCGTCGTTTTTATAACACTCGCAGAATCAACATGCTTGATTCAAAAAACAGAGATGTTATATTTTTTCTTTCATGTGCAGGCTTGTTTGTATTAACCGGGTTAGTTATACCATCGTCACTGATATCATCATCGCCGGTGGAATTTACAAAAACATTCGATGGGCTATTTAATCCGCTGACGTTATTAAAGCAAGTGTCGTTACAATCTTTTAGTATGTTTATAGTAATACCGTTTTCATTATATTATTTATTTAAAGAAAAAGTGAAGACACGGCTGACTCTCATATTTTTCGGGTTATTATTAGTGTCGGTAGTTCATGTAAATATATTTTCCGGAAATTACGGAATGATTTCATCGTATTTCAAATTTGACTCACCGGAAAAGCTTATACAAGGATTATCTGTGACTATAATTAATATTCTTACGATTATAATGATTGTTGTAGTATTTAATTTACTGATATATAAAAAATATTTTAAAATAATATATTCGTTTATAACAATAATTATAATTTCTTTAATAGCGTTATTCCTGCTAAACACAGTAAAGACAATATATTCGTACAATGATTATTTGGCACAGTTAAAGAAAAATACAGTTAACGATCGGCATGTCAAAATCGAGCCGGTATATAAGTTTTCAAAAAGTAAAGAGAATGTACTGATAATAATGTTGGATCGTGCGGTAAGTTCATATTTTGGAGAAATGATGGAATATGAACCGGAAATCGCGAAATCATTTTCCGGGTTTGTCTGGTATCCAAATACGTTGTCGTTTAACGTAAGCACGCTCATTGCCAGCCCGCCATTATTTGGCGGTTATGAATATACACCGCTTGAGATGAATCGAAGGGTAAACAAACCGTTAGTGGAAAAACATAATGAATCCCTTCTTCTTATGCCAATGATATTTAAAAAAGCTGGATACAATTGCATATTTACAGATCCAAGCTATGCTAATTATCAGTGGATTCCGGATATAAGTATTTTCAAAAAACATGGAATAAAAAGTGATCTCCTTGTTGGGGGAAAATATTCTGACTTATGGATGGAAAAATGGAGAGCACAGAATAAAATTCATAATTACGCTGCGGATGATTATAGTGAATCCGATTATCAGGAATTTATCAGACAAAATTTCATAAGATTCAGCATATTTAGAATGATGCCGGTCTTTTTGCGTAACTATGTATACGATGAAGGATTTTGGCATAACGTAAATTTCAAAGCAAATTTTAGTAAATTTATGCCAAAGGGTGTAGTCCGAAATTACGCGGTTCTGGAATTTTTGCCGGAGTTAACAGAATATGATTCGAAAAACAAAGAATTTATATTGATGGTAAATGAGTTAACTCATCAAGACTATATACTATATGGACCGGATTATATTCCGGGTCACAAAAAATCGGATAGTTATAAAAAGGATTACAAATTCAATTTTGATTTTAAGCCAACAAACGATGTTTTTGGAATGAATGTGGCTGCTTATAAAAAAATCGCCGAATGGTTTGAACATTTAAAACGTGAAGGTGTATATGATAATACAAAAATAATAATCGTTTCAGACCATGGATGGCCAATAGAAACACCGGTATTTAGAGAGAAAATGAAATATCGTGCACATTT
>CAYLTM010000008.1:0-2559 GCA_964386495.1 uncultured Leptospirales bacterium | reverse complement strand
AATTTATGACAAACGCGGATGTTCCGGCAATAGCGGTGTCACATTTAGGTGAAGTGAGTAATCCTTTCACGGAAAAAGTAATCACCCCATACAATAAAAAAGACGGTGTAAAAATAATAACAACTTTAAAATGGCGTGTTGAGGACCACGGAAAATTCAAGTTTGTTTATAAACCGGATGAACTATTTTTAGTGAAGGATAATCTATTTGTAGAGGACAACTGGATTATATCAGAATAGTCTGAGGGTTAATATTCGAAAATTTCAGTTTTTTCTTTTTGATTAAAATAATCACTGTAAAACTTTTCAGATTTAACAGTATGCCCCATAAGATCGTAAACAGAACCAATGTTATATAGCGCGGCATAATTACGTTTGTCAATTTCAAAGGATGTGTAAAACGCCGATATCGAATAGGGGTAATTTTTGTTGTACATGTAGGCAATTCCAAGGTAGAAATATCCGCGAGCCAATTTTTTATCCAAATCGACAGCAATTTTTAATTCATCAATAGCTTCTTTTATGTTATCTTCTTTTTGCAAATAACATTTACCCAGACCATAATGTCCAAGTGAATAATATGGACTGACCTCGATAACTTTTTTGAAAATCTCAATAGCCTCATCGAGATTACCTTCCTTAGCAGTCTGCACACCTTTGTCGTATAACTTGCTCGAGTTTATTAACGCACTGCTAATCTGCGGAATTACAATAAGAATAATTATCAGAATAAGTTTAATAATTTTCATAATTTAACCAAATGGTACTTTTAAAATGAAATGATAATCACAATAATAAATTGTTAGTGCTGTTATTATAGTCGATAGAAAATTAAATTAAGTTGATAAAAATTTATTTCTATGATGATAAAGTATTTTCTAGACTGCCGATATGAATCCCAAGTTCTTCCGATAACTGAACCAACGTGTTTGACATATCTAGTAAATTCAAATAGAAATTTTCAATACTGTCAATAGTGTCTCTTGTTGAAACAATATCTTTGGAATTATCAAGAATAATTTCACTGATTGCTTCAGTGAACTCAAGAATCCCAACCATCTGATTAATCAAAAATTCAACATCTCTGTCCTGCGAACTTATAAGCTTTTCAAATTCTATTAAAAAGTTTTTATTGTCATCGAGAAAACTCATGATTTTTTTTAAAACACTGGTGGTGTCCTGTATCTGGTTTGACGCTTCGCTAATTCGATTGACAGATTTTTTCACAATGTCGCCGATATCATTAGCGGATTTGATGCTGATATCCGCGAGTTTGGAAATTTCGCTAGCGACAACCGAGAAACCTCTGCCGTGCTCACCAGCTCTGGCTGACTCTATGGACGCGTTAAGCGAAAGCATATTTGTTTGATCGGCAATATCATTAATAGCGTTGGAGATTTTTGCGATCTGTGAAGATTCTTCTTTTAGATTTTCGATGACATTCCGTGTATCGCGCAATTTATTATCGCACTCATCAGATAGCAGTTTGATTTTATGTGCGTCTTCCACGGCGGTTTTACTTGATGTCGCGGTCTGGATCAAAACATTTCGAATATTTTTTGACAACGATCGACCTTCGCTATTAATCTCCATTTGTTTATTAGTTCTCTTAATTAAGCTGTCAAAAGATTCCAGAACGGTATTAATCTGAATCTTGCTTTGTGAAATGATATTGGACTGAGTTTTGACAGTATTGTCAACGTTGCCAGAAAAATTATCGAGAATTTTAACCGCCTCTGACACGTATTTTACAAGTTCTTTTGATTTGTTGATGATATTCGCTGTTTTATCCTTATCAAGACGTAGTTGCTCAGATTGGACAGATACCTGTTTAGATTGCACCCATGTTTTATAGCGGATTTTATCGAGAATAAAAATAAATACAAAACTGAAACAAAACGCGACGATCAAATCGTTTAATTGGTACTGTGCCCTTAAATTAGAAAACTCCATTCCCTTATAAAATCCAATAGACAGAAAGCTCAAAATAGATATGATTAATATTCCCGACATAAACCACTTTTTTACCGGTGCAACAACAGGAATTACCAACACAAAAAGATAACCTCCCATGTAGGCGGAATCAGCTTTTGAAAGACCAGTAATAATTCCAGTTGCAACTTCAAGATATAATCCTAAAAGAAGAATAAGATACATGCTTTTCAATTTAATGGATCGGAAAAATTGAATAATAAATATTATAAGTGATACGAAAATTAATCCATATCGTAATAAAACGATTACTGGTTCATCAGGATTTAATATAGCATCAACCTTGATATAATTTATCCAAGCAAATATGCAAATGATGGATGCAGGAAATATAACACGACTACATTGATAATGCAGTTCTCCATCATACGAATCCGAAAAAGCGTTTCTTTCGGGATAAATGAAAGATCTGAAATTTTTCAGATAGCCTGCATACTTATTAATCATTTCGCGGTAACCTTATAATAAATTTCACCATTATTTGGCGTTTGTTCTGTATTTATTAGTTAATTTGAGTCTGTCCGGAATGTTGGGAAAAGTAAACAATTTTAATAAAAATAATATAAAA
>CAYLTM010000007.1:50408-51960 GCA_964386495.1 uncultured Leptospirales bacterium | reverse complement strand
TATTAACTTTATTAACTTTATTAACTTTATTAACTTTATTAACTTTATTAACTTTCAAACTTTATACTTTCAAACTCACTTCGCAGTTCGGGCTTTTTAGAGTTTTGGTTTCCCTCGTTGAGACGCACGGCCGTGCGTCTCAACGAGGGAATGGTTCGTCCTAATTGCATTCGTTCATTAGTTTTATAATTCATATGACATTATTTGCTTGCGTAAAATCACCCCTGTTTTGTACTATGGTCATTAGTCAGGCATCGTGCGGTAACCGTGCTGTCTGAGCGGTTTTTTTATACTGTCCGAACAATCCGGTCGTTTCAAAGCCCGCAAAAAATAATAATATAATTCTGCAGTAATTATGTACGATAAACATTACATGAATATTACAGTTCGAGGCGCAGCCCCGAAAACTCCGTAGGGTTTCCTGCGGCATGGGTAATTTATAAACCCGAAAATAATCAACATACAGGAAAACAATGAAGAAAAATTTTACATCTCTGAATATTAAAGAGGAATTTACTGACATTCTCGAAAGAAACAGAATTACCGAACCGACACCGGTGCAGGCACAAAGCATCCCGGTATTAATGGCTGGCAGAGATCTTATCGCGCAGGCGCAAACCGGCACTGGCAAGACGCTGGCGTTTCTGCTACCGATGATGGACAAGATCGATATGAATGACCGTTTTGTTCAGGCGCTCGTAATCGCCCCGACCAGAGAGCTCGCTCTGCAGATTACTGATGAAGCGAAAAAGCTTGCGTCTGTAAAAAATGTTAATATACTCGCGGCATACGGCGGACAGGATGTTAACCGTCAGATACATAAATTGAAAGGTAATGTGCAGATCGTTATCGGAACGCCAGGCCGTCTGTTGGATCACATTAATCGCGGCACGGTCAGTTTCGGAAAAATTAAGATGCTTGTGCTCGATGAGGCTGACCAGATGCTTGATATGGGCTTTATCCGTGACGTGGAGAAAATAATCGACACAACTCCAAAGAACCGTCAGACGCTGCTTTGCTCCGCGACTATGCCTAAGGCTATTCAGGCGCTTTCTACTAAGCACCTTCGTAATCCCCACCATATCGCTATTGCCGGTAAAAGTTTGTCGGTAGATGAAATTAAACACCTTGCCGTTGAAATATCCGACGACAAAAGACAGGAAGCTATATGCAGTCTCATAGATGAGATGGATCCTTACATGTCGATAATTTTCTGCCGAACTAAAAGACGCGCCCATTCGCTTAACCGTGTTCTTAGAGAGCGCGGATTAAATTCCGACGAAATTCATGGAGACATTACGCAGGGTAAACGCGAACGTGTTATGCAGACTTTCCGTGACACCAGAATCCAGTTCCTTGTCGCGACCGATGTTGCAGCGCGCGGCTTAGACATTGACGGTGTTACTCATGTGTTCAACTATGATATTCCCCGCGACTCGGAAAGCTACATTCACCGTACCGGCAGAACAGGCCGTGCGGGTAAAGAAGGTTTTGCTATAACGCTGGTAACGCCTGCTGAAAGAAAAGATTTTATGAATATTGAAAAGGATAT
>CAYLTM010000007.1:49532-50350 GCA_964386495.1 uncultured Leptospirales bacterium | reverse complement strand
GTTAATTCGACTCCCGGCCGTAATGATAGAGGCAACCGCAAATTCGCGGGCGACAGCCGTTCAGAGAATCCTTATGGAAGAAGCACACGAAGAAAGCAGGGTGATTCTTACAGCACTGAGAAGCCTATCACTTTGACTTCCCATTCTGCTAAACCGGATCGATCAGTTAAAATGGTTGATAAAAGAAGAAACTATGACGGCAAATCGTCTTACAGCCAAGCTACAGCAGGAGCCGCGTCGAAGGATAGCAGACCCCAGAGATCAGATAGACCGGAAAGATCGTTTAACTCCGACAGACCTCAAAGTGGAGCTAGACCGGAGAGATCATTCAATTCTGATAGACCTCAGAGATCGTTCGGATCTAGTTCAGCTGGTGCAGATAGACCTAAGAGACCGGCTGGTTCGACTAGACCCTTTTCAGCAGACAGACCGCAGAGATCAGAAAGACCTGAGCGTTCATTTAATTCTGACAGACCTCAAAGTGGAGCTAGACCGGAGCGATCATTCAACTCGGACAGACCTCAGAGATCGTTCGGATCTAGTTCCGCTGGTGCGGATAGACCGAAGAGACCGGCAGGTTCGACTAGACCTTTTTCAGCAGACAGACCGCAGAGATCAGAAAGACCGGAAAGATCGTTTAACTCTGATAGACCGCAAAGAGCGTTTGGAACGGACACCACTTCCAGGACTGAAAAATCAAAACGACCTGAGGGTTCAAGCAGACCATCCGCAAAAACCGGTTATATTACATCGAAGAAACCGGAAAGAGCTCCAAGAAAACCCAAGATAGAAGAATAGCCTATTCGATGATGCCGCTC
>CAYLTM010000007.1:47864-49522 GCA_964386495.1 uncultured Leptospirales bacterium | reverse complement strand
CACAACTCTTGGCCAAACTGCGTGATTTGTCGACTATTACCAATTCTTTTATTTCCTTAAAAACTTCAATTGACCTGTCTTCATTTCTGAAACATTCCGACAGTATCGTTATTCATTTTAAAAACAAGAATTTATTTGAAAAAATCAATTTCAGACTCATAATCAATTATGGAGCATATCGCATGATAAGAAATAATTTCTTACTAGTTCTTGTTTTCCTTTCGATTCTGCTTTTAATTAACTGCAAAAATGAAAACCAGTCTGATAATAAACCCCGGACGGTTAAGACCCTGCAGGTATGGATAATGCCCAATACCAACAATCCCGAAAAAGACTTTTTGGAACTTATAAAACCTTTCTTAGACAATAATCCCGATATAAATGTTAAGATAAAAGTTCTAGCCTGGGATACCGCGTGGGACAAAATTTCGCTATCGGTCACTTCCGGGGAGGCGCCGGATATTACGCAGCTTGGTACTACGTGGGTCGCGGCAATCGCTTCTAACAACAGGCTGGTCGATCTTACCGGAAAATACGATGAGACCAAATTTATTCCGCAGACATTAAGCACAACCTTCATCGAAAGTGATCCGAAAAAAATCAGATACGCGATTCCATGGATGGTTGATACCAGAGTTTTGTATTACAGAAAAGACGCTTGTGAAAAAGCAAAAGTGAATCCGGATGTTGATTTTAAAACCTGGGGATCATTCAAAAAAGCATTGAAAAAATTGAACAACAGTGAAATCAACGGGAAGAAAATACCCGCGTTTGGAATATGCGGGAAAAAAAACTGGGACATCGTTCACAATTTTTCATGGTGGATTTGGAGCTTCGGCGGAAATATTTTATCTGACGACAATAGGAAATGTGTAATTAACTCGGATAAGTCGTTTAATGGAATTAAAGCCTATACAGAGATGGTCAATGATAAAGTTATTTCGATAGAAGCTCTTGAAAAAAACAGTGCCGAGAATAAAGATCTGTTTAAGAATAACGAGTTTTGTGTTGCTATTCTTCAACCTTATTCAGATGTTGATGACAGACCGGATATCGGTACAGCGGTTTTACCTGAAGGACCTGCCGGAAAATCGGGGTTCCTTGGAGGCAGCACTTTAGCTGTATATAAATCATCAAAAAATATTGATGAAGCAATTATGCTGATTAATTTTTTGACTTCAAAGGATACTCAAATTCAATACTTTAAAAAATTCGGCGTGCTGCCGTCCGTCAGCACGGCTTATGAAGATGAAATTTTCACAATGAATAATAAGAGAAAAATCTACAAGCAGCAAATTATGAATTCCCGCGCGTATCCGTCAATTTCTGAATGGGGTCCGATAGAAAATAAACTTTTAACAGGATTCACGGATGTGTGGGATGTCGTTTTACAAAACGCTAACGGTAAATATAATGACGAGGCTGTTAAAAAAGAACTTGCTGAAATCGCTAAAAACATTGACGGATATTTACAGAGTAAGTAATCAATAATGAAAATATTTAAACAATTAATAAATTTAAGAAATACTGTGAATCGTTTTATACCGGCGGAAAACAGATTAAACATCTACTTTTCTATTTTTGTCGTTTTGATTTTCGTTTTTTTCGCAAATATTTCTATAACAAACATTTCTCGCTCAAATATTAAAAGCGCGTCC
>CAYLTM010000007.1:47467-47854 GCA_964386495.1 uncultured Leptospirales bacterium | reverse complement strand
CATATTCCCTGATAAATCAAACAGCGAGAAACATAGATATTATATATTCCAACATTGATAAAACCGCGACGAGCATGTCCACTGATATGATTTTGGCTGAACTTCTGATAAAATATAATAACGCGAATGATACTGAAAGGGTTAAAATACAAAATGACGTATCTACAATAATTATAAATTACATGGCGATTGAAAGAGACATCAGCGATATCCTCGTTTATAATGATAAAAATGTTTTTTACAGCAATTTGGGATTATCAAAAGATTTCTTTAATATATACCCGATAAAAGACTTTAATGAGTCTGGTAAAGATTCCATGTGGACTGACATGTATTTAAACAATCAGTATCTGCTTCAGGATGTTTCCGAAGGTACGGTTACACTTT
>CAYLTM010000007.1:42641-47457 GCA_964386495.1 uncultured Leptospirales bacterium | reverse complement strand
TAAAGGAACTGAAAAAAGCCGGAACCCTTGTAATAAATATTCCTGAAAGTCATTTGATAAATCTCCTCGACGGCGTGAATATGGCTTATAGCGGACAGATATATATTATTGGAAAGACCGGCCGCGTTATAGTAAATCCTAAAAATAAAGGCCGCTATGGGAGTGTTCTGAAAGTTAAATATCTATCAGAAATTTTGGCTAATGACAAAGGCTATTTTACAGATGATTCTGCTAGTGATGATGTCCTTGTCCATTACTGCAGTATCCCGCGAACCGAATGGAAAATTGTCGGATTAACAAACGTCTCTAACATTACACGGGAACATACCTATGCGATTGGTTCTATTGTTGCGGTGATGGGATTATGCCTGATTCTGATTTCTGTAATATCGGCTGTTGTAAACGCCAAAACTTCGAGCCTTCTTAAAAAACTTGTTCATGAGAAAACCGAGCAGTTGGAACAGACTATACTGAATTTAAAGAACACTCAGGAACAATTGATTGAGTCAGAAAAGATGGCTTATCTGGGAAATTTAGTAACTGGTGTCGCTCATGAAATTAATACACCGATAGGCATTGGTCTTACAACATCAACATTTCTAAATTTAAAGAGTAAAGAAATTCTGACAAAACTTGAAAGTAACGATATTAAAAAGCGGGAACTTGACGTATTTGTGAATTTGATAGATGAGTCCTCAAATATTCTAACGTCCTGTTTAAAAAAAGCTTCGGACTTAATAAAAAACTTTAAAAAAATATCTGTTGATCAGTATTATGAGGAACTGACGGAAATAGACATCGTTGAGTTTATCAAATATTTAGTTAATAATTTAAAATATACAATGCAGAAGACTAATATTAATGTTTCTGTGACAAGTGCGGATAATATTCCAATTTCTTTAAATACTTACGCGGGACAATTTTCCCAACTGATTACTAATCTTTTAATGAACTCCATTATTCATGGATACGATTATGCTGAAAACGGCGAGATAGATATTGAAGTGAGCTGTTATGAAAAGTCATGTGTAATTGTTTATGCCGACAAAGGGAAGGGAATGGATAAAGAGGCTTCAAAAAGAATCTTTGAACCATTTTACACAACGAAAAGAGGAAGCGGCAGAAGCGGTCTTGGAATGTATATTGTTTATAATATAATTGTTAATTCATTTAACGGAACAATAACATGTTTCAGTGAACCTGGCAAAGGAACGAAATTTATAATCAGTATCCCTTTTGTTAACGATATGCAGAAAAAATCATAGTGTTCATTTTAGAACATTGAAGTTTAACGAGATATTATTAGTGGTTATGAATGAAACAAGAAATATTTCGTTAATGGTGATTAATTCCCTAGAAACATATTAGAAAAATCAGGTTAATTATGAATAAATATAGCAACATGAGAAATATTTCGGACAAGCTTTTATTAAAGATTTACACGGTCTGTTTTTCCGGACTGGTGTTAATGCTGATTACTATAATATTTTCACCGGTGATGGCGCAGGAAGATAACAATGTGCTGGTGTTGAATTCATATCACGCGGGTTATGACTGGACAGAAAGCATAATCAGCGGTATACGGGATTCTATGAGTGCTAAAGGCGGTGCTGTGAATTTCAATTATGAATACATGGACACTAAACGTCTCAATGATGATGAACACTTTAAGAATCTGCATCAACTGTTCGCTTACAAATACAAAAAAAACAATTTCAAAGCGATAATCGTCACCGATAATGACGCTTTCAAGTTTGTAATCGCTCATCGTGATGAGCTTTTTCCCGGAACACCGGTAGTCTTCTGTGGTATAAATTTTTACAATGATGATATGCTTAAAGGGATTTCAGGTTTTACCGGAGTCGCGGAAACCTTCGAAGGATCTCAGACAATAGATTTAATATTAAGACTGCACCCTAAAACCGGAAAAATAATAATCATAATTGATGGAACGACAACAGGACTTGCTATTCGACGTGAACTTGAACCATCATTGTCCGCATACGGCAATCGCGTTGCTTTTGAGTTTATTCAGAATGATACTCTGGAAAATATTAAAAAAACTGTAGCATCATCCTCGAAAAATTCGGTAATACTGCTGATGCCTTTCGCGAGGGACAGCGAGGGCACGCTTATTGATTATTCGCAGATGGCGAAAATGGTGAGTAAATATAGTCCAGTACCGGTTTACGGTACCTGGGATTTTTATCTTGGTCATGGAATAGTCGGAGGCAGACTCACAGACGGACATTCACAGGGTTTCGCCGCGGGGAATATAACCAGACGTGTTCTTGATGGTGAAAATATTTCCAACATTGATATCCAACGGAAAAGCCCGACGAAATTTATGTTTGACGCACGTCAATTACGGCGTTTCGGAATTTCGGCCGGCATACTTCCTGAGAATAGTCATATACTATACCAATCGTGGTATGATGAAAATAAATATTATGTATGGATTTTCGGATTACTAGCTGTACTATTGTTGGCTGCTGTATGGACATTAATTGTGGTGCAGATAAAAAGAAAAGCCGCTGAAGCGGAAGTAAAAAAAAGCGATGAGCGGTTCAGGACGCTTATTGAAAAGGCGCCGATTCCGATAGCAATGGCAAAGGATCTCAAACTGGTATACTGCAATTCAAGTTTTGTAAAAATGTATGGTTATGATAACGAGGAAGAAATAAAAGGATTGCTAATCGATCAGATGGTAGCTCCAGAATATCGAAAGACTTTTCTTGACCGTGCGAAAAACCGTTTGTCAGGGCTTCCGTTGCCGGTTTCTTATGAGGCTGTTGGAATCCGCAAAAACTGTCAAGAATTTCCGTTACATATAACAGCGAGCATTCTGGATCTCCCGGATGGCTCAGGGCTGATCGGGTTTTTTCAGGATATGAGTGAAAGGAAAAGAATGGAAACCGAACTGATTCAGCTTGCTAATACCGATTTTCTGACGGACATTCCCAATCGTCGGCATTTCATGGAACTTGCCAGCCGCGAACTTGCTCATGGTGTAAGGTATGGAAATCCCTTGTCAATGTTAATGATGGATGTTGATCTTTTTAAACAGATTAATGATAATTACGGCCATAAAACCGGAGATATCGTTCTGATAAAACTTGCCGACCTTTGCCGAAAGACGCTTCGGGAGGTTGACATCGTCGGCCGTCTTGGCGGCGAGGAATTCGCTATTTTGCTGCCAGAGACTACAGGTGCCTGTGCGTTTGAAGTCGCGGAGCGTTTACGGAAAGCAATACACAGCATGGTCGTTCCACTGGAACAGGGCGAGCTGTTGAGGTTCACTGTTTCGATAGGCGTAACCCTGCTTAAGGGTCGTGAAGAAAGTGTAGAAACCCTAATTAATCGCGCGGACTCCGCAATGTATAGAGCTAAGCAGTCCGGTAGAAACACTGTATGTATGGCTGCTGATCACAAGCATGAGTAATTAATGAATTGTAGTTCTAACTAATAGTAGGGTGAAGCTCTTTATGAAAAATTCTTGACAAATGTATTAATAAAATTTGAATAAAATGTATTTATGGAAATAATTTCTACGGGGCAGCCTTTGAAGCAGTTTTACAAAATTCTGATTTTTGCGGTCATACTGGTTAGTCACTCGAGTGCTGTGTTTTCGTTGCCGATTGAAAAGGGTTTTGCGGATTTCAGCGGTGTAGTATTTGACGATAAGCTGCATGTCTCGCTAGACGGCGAATGGGAATTCTATTGGAATCAATTATTGTCTCCGAAAGATCTGAATGACGGAAAGGGAACTCTCACAGGATACGCCTCGGTGCCGGGTATATGGAATCACTATAACAATGATTCGAAAATTGACAGTTATGGATACGCGACATATCGTTTGAAAATCAAAGCTAAGAATCTACCGCTAATAATGGCGGTTAAGGTTCTTGATGCCAGTTCATCCTACGCCCTATTTGTTAACGGGGTTAAAATTCTCGAAAACGGGAAGGTCGCGACCTCGAAAAAATTTTACAGTCCCGAACTGCTTCCAAAAATCGGACATTTTTTTTCCGAAAATTCTTCTGACAATTCAGTTCAGGGCATTGCTGGTGATTACCAAACCGTTGACATAGTTATGCAGATAGCGAATTATTCACATAAAAAAGGCGGACCGTGGCAGGGAATTTCTTTTGGATCGTATGAAGCACTTCAGAATTTCTACATAAAAAATATTGGTGTCACATATTTTCTTTTCGGAATATTTTTGATAATGGCACTTTATCATTTCGGGCTATTCGTTCTGCGTCCGAAAGACCGGTCTTCACTCTTTTTTGCGTGCTTCACAACCGTTATGCTTATTCATCTGCTGGCAGTCGGTGAAAGATTATTAGTAGCCAGACTTCATATCCCATTTGAAGTTCTCGGAAAAATTGAGTATTTCGGCGCGTATTTTCAGATACCGTTTATTATCATGTTTGTTAAATCGCTTTATAATGAGTCTTTCAATAAAGTTGATAAATCTATTCTCGGAAGCGGTATTATAATAATTATAATGATTATATTTAACCGTATATCATTTTACAGCAGCGTTAAAATTATTTTCGACATATATCTTTTCGTGTCTTGCCTTTATTTACTGTATCTTGTTTTTAGAGCCGTTATAAAAAAGAAGGAAGGAGCGGTATTGTCTTTCATAGGATTTTTAATAATGGTTGCCACAGGGATTAATGATTTACTTTACAATCAGGTTATTTTTAATCTTGTGCTGATGTCTCATTACGGATTGTTTATTTTTATTCTCTTTCAGTCGCATCTGCTGGCAAGACTGTTTACGAAGGCGTTCTACACAATAGAAAAA
>CAYLTM010000007.1:40369-42631 GCA_964386495.1 uncultured Leptospirales bacterium | reverse complement strand
GAAAAACTTTCCACGGAATTATTTTCGTCCCATCAGAAACTTGAAGAATATAATCAGAATCTTGGAAAGAAGGTCGAAGAGCGGACTGCCGATCTGGTTGATATGAACGAAAAACTTGTGCTCGCGAAAGAGACTGCTGAGGAAGCCACCCGCGCGAAGAGTGAATTTCTTTCTAACATGAGTCATGAAATCCGCACGCCGATGAATGCCATCATCGGATTTTCCGATCTTGCATTAAAGACGGAACTTTCGGCTAAGCAAAAAGATTATCTGTCAAAAATAAAATCATCATCCAGAGCATTGCTCGGGATTATTAATGACATTCTGGATTTTTCCAAAATCGAAGCCGGTAAGATGGAAATGGAAACCATTGAGTTTAACCTGGACGAAATAATCACCAATATCGTGAATATGGTTTCGGTAAAAGCTTCCGATAAAGACATTGAACTTATAAGCAGCATCAACCGCGATGTGCCGTTGAATATTATCGGTGACCCGTTAAGGCTCGGCAGCATCGTAATTAAAACTGTTTTGTTGAATAATAGCGGTGATCACTGCGAATTGAAATTTTCTGTTGAAGATACCGGCAGGGGGATTTCACAGGAACAGCTGGCGAATTTGTTTAAAGCGTTTTCACAAGGGGATACTTCGATTACCCGTAAATTCGGAGGAACAGGTCTCGGACTTGTAATATCTAAACAGATAGTGCAAATGATGAAGGGCGAAATTTTTGTTGATAGCGTTTTAGAAAAGGGCAGCATCTTTTCTTTTACGGCTCATTTTAAAATTAATCAGGCGGCGGATGTTAACAGCTTTGAATTGCCTGACGCTCTAACCGGTATAAAAGCTCTCATCGTTGACGACAATGATGCTGCACGTGAAGTGCTTACTGAGCAGCTGCAGTCTTTTCGACTTGAAACCGTCGCTGTCGGTTCCGCTGATGATGCAATTGCCGAACTCGAAAAATGCGCGGGAGCAAAACCTTTTGACCTGGTGCTAATGGATTGGAAGATGCCGGGCATCAATGGGATTGAGGCATCGCGATTAATAAAAAACAACAAAAGAATTACGAACAACCCTGTTATAATTATGGTAACAGCATTCGGCAGGGATGATATTGTTAAACAGGCGGAGAACGTCGGCATCACCAGTTTTTTAATGAAGCCTGTCAACGCGTCAGTATTGTTCGATACAATTTTGCAGTTGTTTGGTCACGATAATCTATCATTAAATAAACCTCCGGTACTTGTCGGTACACATTATTCAGATACAGGTTTTTTTAATGGGTATAAAATTCTACTTGTCGAAGACAACCCTATGAATCAGCAGGTTGCGAGGGAAATTCTTGAAGGCGCGGGAATAATTGTTGAGATCGCGGGTAACGGCAGTGATGCTGTCGAAGCTATTAATAAAAATTCTTACGATCTTGTTCTCATGGACGTGCAGCTACCTGTTATGAGCGGTTTAGAAGCTACAAAGATTATTCGTAGTAATCCTGTTAACAAGCATCTCCCGATCGTCGCCATGACAGCTCACGCGATGTCGGGCGCGAGGAATGAATGTCTCGAAGCAGGCATGGATGATTATACCGCGAAACCAATCAACATTGAACATCTTTTCGAAATACTTCGAAAATTACTAAAACCCAAAACTGGAAAAATTATTCTTTCTGAAAGGCCGGCTGAGATTATTAATAATGTGAAAAATATTCAAGCTCAAGTATTCCCGGAAAGTCTGCCGGGTGTTGATATCGCCGATGGTCTCCAGCGGTTATACGGCAACCAGAAACTTTACAGGCAGCTTCTGCTGGATTTTTCAGACAACTATCCGAAAAGCGGCGACAAAATTTCCGACTATATTTCGCGGGGTGATTATGAAGCCGCTGAGCAGTTGGCTCATACCTTGAAAGGTATCGCAGGAAACCTTTCGATAAATAATATCTATTCTACCGCTGATTTCATCGTTAACGCCATTCGGGAAAATAATCATGAATCGTTGAAAAACCTTGTTCCCGATATGCAGCGTCAACTACTGATGTTTAACACCGGTATAGAATCTTTAAGAAAATTATCATGATAATTTTATACTGCCGGTTTTAATGCATAATACGTTTAATAATCTTAACCTTGTTTTTATATGGCGCATATCTAACCGGCAGGTCAAACCATGACACGCTTTTAAAAATTGATTTCATATGTGAAAATGTTTCAAAACTTTTTTTCCCATGGTACCCTCCCATCCCGCTTGATCCCACGCCGCCGA
>CAYLTM010000007.1:34455-40359 GCA_964386495.1 uncultured Leptospirales bacterium | reverse complement strand
GAAGGGCATATACGGATTCGTGACATGCATCAAAGTATCGTTCACACACCCGCCGCCAAAGGAAATATTTGTCAGGACTTCCTTTTCGGTTTCAGCCTTTTCTGTAAACAGATATAACGCCAGAGGTTTTGGTCTGCTATTAATAAAAGCACAGGCTTCATTGAGGGTTTGATATTTTATTACCGGCAGGATGGGTCCGAAAATTTCCTCCTGCATAACTGGCGAATCCATAGAAACATTTGTTAGAATTGTTGGAGAGATATAACGATCATCTTTGTTTATTATTCCGCCGGCGAATACATGGTCTTTCTCTATAAAACTTGCAAGTCTGTCAAAATGGCTGTCGGTAATTATGCGAGCGAAATCAGAACTGCACTGATTACAGTCTCCGAAAAATGCCTTGATATATTCTTTAATGAACATCAGCAGCGTGTCATAGATTTTCTCATCAGCAAGCACATAGTCTGGAGCAATACATGTCTGTCCGGCGTTGACGAATTTTCCCCAGACGATTCTTTTTGCGGCAATCGAAATGTTCGCGTCTTTTGCAACTATTGTTGGACTTTTTCCCCCAAGTTCCAACGTAATCGGTGTTAAATTTTCCGCCGCGGATTTCATTACAATTTTTCCAAAAACCGGACCACCAGTAAAAAAGATATAATCATACTTTTCATTCAATAAAGCCTGGTTGATTTCTTTACCTCCTGTAAAAGACGCTACATATTCCGGAGAAAATGTTTCACTAATAATTTTATGAATTATCATTGAAGCGTTTGATGATATTTCCGAAGGTTTAACTACAACGTTTTAAATGAAAATTAATTTCTTCCAAAACGATACCAATTTCCGTAGTATAGGCTTCAAACTCTGATTTTTTCAAATCATCATTCAGAGCTTTGATAATTTCTTTTTCATACGATTTTATTGCTTTTTTCAATTTTTTAAGATTTTCGATTCTGAAAGATTTTTCCTTTGTCTTGTGAGACAAAAAGAATTCTTTCTGCATCTGTACAGTTTTGGCGATTTCAGAAATGTTCATTAGTTATTACCCCTTATTAATTTTATTCAAAGGAAGCGGAGTCCCTTCATAAGCATGTTCGAGAACAAACATCACATCGTCGAAATCAAGCTCCTCGGGATTGTAGTTAATCGACCCGTCGCCAAGCGATGTGCGTGCAATATCCTGAAACCTGTCTTTTGGAATTGCCTGCGTGCCATCGCGGTCGCGTAAATCTTTTAATCTGACAGCGTGACGGCCATCTGTTAAGCCGCATAATTCACTGTTCATACCGCGCACATATGTGACAGCTTCCATAGCACGATGTTTCGGCGCGACAGCAGCATAGCGCTCGCGTCCCGCAAGGGGAAGAAGAAGTTCGCCGATATGACGCGCGGAGCGGTGGAGATTATATTCCATACCATATGGTAATAATATAGACATGCATATTCCATGAGGAACATGGCAGACAGCTCCGATAGAATGTCCGATAGTATGAATCATCCCGACCATTGAATTTGAAAAAGCCATGCCCGCAAGGTTGGAGCCGATTGCTAGAGCCAACCGTCCTTCACTGTCGGCAGGATTTTTAACGACATTCACAATGTTTTTTGAAATAAGCTCAATAGCGGTAAACGCTGTCGCGTCTGACAAAGGATTTTTACCGTTGCAGAAATACGCTTCTATCGCGTGGGTCATAGCATCCATACCAGTCGCCGCTGTTAGAAACGGCGGAAGCGTAAGTGTCATTCGGGAATCAAGAATCGCGACATCCGGTAAAAGAAAATATGATGTAAAAAGCATTTTCAGATTACGGGACTTGTCCGCGATAACAGCTACAAGCGTAACTTCAGATCCGGTACCGGATGTCGTTGGTACGGCAATCAGCGGACGAAGCGGTCTGGTAAGAGCGCCTGCTCCGACAAACTTCAGCAGGTCGTCGGATTTTTCAGATACAACAATATTGATTCCTTTGGATGTGTCCAGTACCGAGCCGCCGCCGACCGCGATAATAGCGTCGCAGCCCTTTTCATTGTAAATGGCTGCTGTACGGTTAACAACAGAAAGGTCGGAATCCGGCGGGACATCATCGACAATGGCGCCTATTTCAACCCTGCCGGCAAGAGCATTCGTAACATGGTTAATCAACCCGGCTCCAGTGACTCCCTTATCCGTAACGATAAGCGGACGTTTTGCTCCGAGAGCTTCAAGGTGCGCGGGAATAGTATCCAGAGCATTGTGTCCGGCAACGGTTTTCGCGCGGGAACAGAATTCGTAGTATGATGGTAAATACATAAAGCCTCCTTATAGACCCAGCAGTGCGAGAATATATATAATGACGCGGCCGGAAATTATTCTCAGCGGATTCATCTGCGATAGTGAAGGGTATCGACGCACAGCAAGTTTCGCGATAATTTTCGGCAGAAGATAAACTTCAACAATGTTGAGAATCCTTATTACCGTGCAACCTTCAGGAATTTCTCCGAAAAGTATTATGCGGTTTGAGCATGCCGCTCGCATAGTTGACTCGCGGAAAGTAAACACGCGCATGGCACCGTCCATAGTTTTGAAAATCATATCAACATCGGGTTTTCGTCCGTCAATCATGCGCCTTCCGAAATATTTAATTTTCCCGGCAGGGGTTTTTCCCACATACATCGCGGGACCGTTTGGTTTGACTCTCATGCAGAAAAGAAAATTTTCTTTAAGTGCATTGAATTCTTTTTTAACGGCTGGATCAATCTTTGCGGCAGCACTAATCGAGCGGCCCACAAACCATAGCATAATATTTAAATAAATGATTTTATACGGTGTTTCACAGGTTTTTATTTCAGGATAGTTGTCTAACATTATTTTGCTCCTCTATTACTTATGAGATTTTTCAAGAATTTCAAATAGTTGAGATTCATTGAGATCTGTTGATAATCGTGACGCGGCCGCGGCTATTCTTGAAATTTTTACTTTTGCCAAACCCGCATTATGCAGCGATGACGGCAGCTGTTTGATGCCGCCAAGAAATGACCGCACAGCAATAATCGCGTCACTAGACGGGTTGCTTGATGAAGCGTAACGGTCGAGACCGTCAACAGCCGATAGGAGATCGCCGGAAGTCCCGCTATTTCGCGATTCGTGAAAATCAAGTATAGCGGATAAGACCAGAGCCGCACCGAAACCTCTTCTGATGCCGGTTGATTCCTCGATCGCGATGCCGAGAGCGGCAGCCGCGGATTCCGGCATGTTTGATCTTACAATTCCAGTGTAAGCCGCGGCGTTAGCGGAAGCAAGGCCTGCGGTTGGATTACCTTTAGCGGATTTAACAGCGTGTTCCCGCGAAAAAGATATTGCCGCTTTACAATAGCTGGCAGTCAGCGGATGTGAGTCGCTTCTGCATAGAAGGTCGGCAGCTGCGGCAAAAGCGAATAATGCTGACGATAAAGCCTTTTGTGAATCATCAGCAGCGGCAGTTATCGGATCAATAATAATTTCGTCCGGTGATAGGAATTTTGAATTGATGGAATAGTCTTTAATTCTGGCGTTGTAAGTCGCTTCATCGCCATCGTTTTCGGCGGAAGCAATGAAAAAAAGCGGGAGTAATCGTTTGCGTATTAGTAAAGGATCCGACTGATAATCAGCGAGAGTTCTCGATTCGTCGTGAGCGAGAAGGTTCGCGGATTTACACAAGTGCATAGTTGACTCGCCACCTACGCAGAGAATAGAATCACACCTGCGTGATTTCAAAAGACCTGCAATGTCTATGACTTTGGAAATTTCAGCGGGTGATCCGGCGTTGTCGTAAAAAGCGCCAATTGTCAAACCGGAGTCCGACATTTCTGATATCACATTTTCCGCGCGGGCTTTATTTTCCGGTGCTGACACAAGCAGCGGTCTATAAGCACCGTAATCAGCTAGCTCGGAAGGGATGTTCGCGAGCGCACCATTACCGGATACAAATTTAGTTTTGTTCAGAAATTCAAAATGTTCGGGAATACGCATGTAATCCTCCTTAATAAAAATATAATATCTGGAAAATAATCAAAACAGTAAAAGATGAGCAACGCTTAGATAAGACCTTTTGCTATAATAGCCGTGACATCCTCCGGCTTATTTTTCAAAACTCCAAGAAGTTTTTGAATAACGAGTCCATCAATTGTAGAAATAATCAGGTCTGCCGCTATTGATGACCGTTTATCGGGAACACCGCGTTTGATTAATTCGGTTCTAATGGACGATTTCCATTTCATGTAGCTCGCGGCGATGCGTTCGCGGATTTCGTTGTTGCCGTTAAATGCTTCGGAAAGCAAGTGACTGTGCATACGCGACCGGGAATCATCGGAAGTAATTGTCTTAAGAACAAGACTAATCGCGTCTTCAAGTTTTAAAGAAAGATTGTTATTTATAGAAAAAATGATTTTCTCAGTGACCTCATTCATGTGACGTTCAACGGTATCGATGAGCAGGTCACTTTTCGCACGGTAATAATAGTAGAGCGTCCCGCGGGATATGCCCGACGCGTTTGAAATATCCGCGAGGCTGGTATCTGCGACACCTTTTTCCGCGATAAGCTGCTCAGCGGTATCGAGTATAACTAAACGCAAATCTTCTGTAGGACGTGTAGATGCCATCAGTTATTGCCCATATTAGTGACAATTCCCAGTTTCCTCAAAAGCTTTGTAGTCGGTGCACCGTTATTATCGTATCCTTTAATTTTGTAGTAAGCTTTAATCATGGGTTCAAGGTTTACAGCTTTTTTTACACTATGTTTAGTATTCGCTTCATTGATGAACCTGCCGGGGAGTTTGTCATCTGCTGACGTAATCCCCATTAAAACATTCATGTGACGCTCGAGAACATGCACACGTCTGCCGATTTTGAAATACTCGCCTTTTGAAAGATTCCAACCGAGCACCGCACCGGTAACATCCGAAATCGCGCTCCAGTCAAGAAAGAGTTTCGCGATAGGTGCTGTCCATGTCATAAAAAATTTGAGTAAAAACGATGGAGTATATTTCGCGATCGGAGGTTCAAGAAGATATCCGAACCCAGTGAAAAGACATGTATGAGTAGAGTTTATTGCAGAGTAAAGATTTTCTAGAAAATCTACCCAAAGAGCTTTCGAGACAGTAGTATAGGGGATTAAAAAACCGAAGAACACTTCCAACGCGACAGGATAAGCGTTGAGGTGACAACCACCGCGGTTAGCGACAGCATAGTTAAGCGCCTGCCCCCAGGCCGCACGGGGATCGTAGGCCGCCATTTCCATACCTTTTACATGGATCGCGAAATCAACCCCGCCATATTTTTCTGATAACCGTTTTGAGCCAAGACCAAGCTCTTCACCTTCACCGCGACGGTACGCGATATTCTCGATCATAGCCGCGATGTTATCAGTTTTACCGAACGCGAGTTCACTAGGACGCAGATTTTTCTCAGCGGCTTCCATAGCCCAACCGACAGTCACACCGCAAGAGATGGTGTCGATGCCGAAGTCATTCAATAAAACATTCCAACTGCCGACAGTATCAGGATCGTAATTATCAAGGTTACCGCCCCATAAACCTATAGTTTCATATTCAGGGATCGGGCGTTTCACACCATCAGGGTACGTGCCTTTATGACCGCATAACACGGTACATGGTGTACAGGTCGAGTGCTCAGTGTGATAACGGTCAGCCATAGCTTCACCGGAAAGATTCCTGCAGCGTTCGTCAGTACGGTCGCGGAAATTATGTACAGGTGCGTAACCAACATCGACACCAGCGTTAACCCCATAGTTAGTGCCGTATTTCGCGTAGTTTTTTGTGAACCCGTTTCGAAGCAGATATTTTTTAGCTTTAGCGTTGGCTTTAATAAAACGATCGGAATCAGCCGGGATTATTTTGTGTGAAAATCCGCGAGCGACAATAGCC
>CAYLTM010000007.1:24083-34445 GCA_964386495.1 uncultured Leptospirales bacterium | reverse complement strand
ACGTTTGGAACCCATGACAGCTCCCATGCCGCCGCGTCCAAGAAACCTGTGACCGGAACAGATGTTCGCGTAAAGCACCAGATTTTCGCCCGCCGGACCGACAACGAGCGCGGCATCCTTTTTATTTTTACACAGATTCTCCTGCACGTGATGAGTCGTCATCCCCCAAACATCGGCGGCGTTTTCAAACTTCACACCGTATTCATCTATCAGAATATTCACAGGTTCCGGTGAAGCTCCGGAAATAAAAATTCCGTCATAGCCAGCGGTTTTTAAAGACATTCCGAATGGACCGCCGCAGGAACATGTCGTCATAATTCCTGTTAGGGGGGATTTCGTTACCCCTGAAAATCTCGCCGAACAAGGCGCTCCAGTACCGATCAGCACGCCGGTTGTAAAACATAGAATATTATCCGGGCCAAGCGGATCAACATCGTTTAGACAATTTCCGAGGCGGTCATAAAAATATTTCAAAGCTATACCTTTACCGCCGAGGTAATCTTTTGAGTCCTTTTCACTAAAACTGTACACCTGCCATTCACGCGTTGTAACATTAATTGTAAGATATTTATTTGATGTGCCGATTATGGTTTTCATCATGCCGCTCCTTTTGTAGAATCCTGTTCAGGTTTTTTCATGATTATGCAGTCTGCTGGACAGTAAAACGAGCACCAGCCGCATGATACGCATTTTTCAGGAAATTCAAGTCTGGGGATGCCGTCCATTCCTCCGGCGGAAATCCATTCAATAGTAATGCAATTCACAGGACATCTATCTTCGCAGGCTCCGCAAGATATGCAGGTTTTCAAATCAAAGACAGGCTGTTCCCACTCAGCGCGTTTAAGCTTTTTCACAATCAGTCCGTCAGAATCGGTGATAGATTCTTTATGGCAGGATCGTCCGCAGGCGCCGCAGTCGAAACATAAGTCGCTGTTTATTACATGCAGATTTTTCGCCTCGCCTGCAATAGCGGATACAGGACAGACTTTTTTACAGCCAGTACAGCCGATACAGCTATTGTTTATAAAATGAGCCATTTTTCCTCCTAGTCTGTCGGTTGAATGACCGACTATATGATTATAGACATTATTTATAAAATCGGCGATAACTTTTTTAAAATTTTTTGAAAAATATTCAATTATTTTTCTTCATTTGTGATTTTTCATCGTATATATTAATAGAGAGTTGTTTTTTCGCAAATCTTGCCGGCTCTATATACTAATCTAAATCGGAGAACATTATGATTAAATCGTCTGTTAATATCAACATCGGTAAATTATCTTTGCTTGAAAGTTTTTCAGAAACGAATGAGTTGTCGGTTAGCGAAGTGGTCTCTCTTCTGCTACGGAAAATTTTAGAAGACGGGAAATATTCCGCGAAAAAGTTCCGTGCGGTGAAGTATCAGGAAATTGATCCTGATAAGAACTGGGATACCCTGACTGTTTACTTTGAGGATGTTGATTATGAGTTTTTTACTGACATGCGGAAGTTTTTCAAGGAGTCGGTGTCTTTACTTCTTTCTAAAGCTATCGACCTTTTCCTGGACACAATCCTGTCCGAAGTCGAAGAGATTTTGCTTAACTATGCAAACTCAGACTGGGATATTCGTAGGGATGATGTGGAAATTGGGGTGATTTGGAGTGTTTATTGGATAAAACCAGGAAAACTAGAAAACATAACCACTCTGATATAATACTTCCTTCAAAATGTACAACATAACTCAATTAATTACTCGTACAACTTCTTGTAGTCAAGATAGCTTTGTGCGTTTGCGTATATGGATTTTATCTCATCATCAGTAAGCTGTTTGATAAATTTCGCGGGAGAGCCCATAATCAGTGACCGCTCCGGAAAGGTTTTTCCCTTGGTTACCAATGACCCGGCAGCCACGATTGATTCTTTTCTAATGACAGCCCTGTCCATAACTATGGCGCCCATGCCTATTAAGCAGCAATCCTCTATGGTCGCCGCGTGAATAATCACTCTATGCCCGACAGAGACACCGTTCCCGATGATAGTCGGCTGCCCGCTGTCAGGTATATCGTCTTTTTGATGACTGGCATGTATAACACACAAGTCCTGAATATTTGTTCGGCTGCCGATTATTATACTGTTGGCATCACCTCTAATGACTGAATTAAACCATATCGAAGAATCGTCACCGATCTGAACAGAGCCGGTAATAATAACACCAGGTGAAACATAAACTCGGCTGCCTATTATTGGTTTTTCATGTGCTTGATTAATTATCATAAACCCTCCGAAAGCTTGATTATTGCGCAAACATCTATATCACCGTTTTTAAAAAACAAATTTTTATCGTAAACAATTTTCATACCACGAAAAATATATTCAGGCATAATAATCACATACGAGCAATTTTTAAAATCATTATTCAGTTTGATTAAAATTCTTTCAAAAAGTTTTTTCGTGCTGTCGATTGGAAATCTTTTTCCGTAAGGCGGATTCATTACTATCAGCGATTTTCCGTCCGGATAATCCGCACGTGCTGTGTTAAAAAAATTTTCAGATTGTCAGCGGTAATCTTTACAGATTTACTATCAATATCGGAACCAAAAACTTTCAAAATATTTTGCTCGATACCAGCTGCTTTTAAATTATATTTATACCTCGTGTTAATGAAGCATGGAAATTCCTGAAAAGCAAAATTCCGCAGAGGATTATAATCTCTGGTGATTGCCAGCGCTTCGAGAAGAAATGTCCCAGATCCGCACATAGGATCTATAATATTTTCATGAGTTTTCAAATCCGCCGCGATCAATATTCCTGCAGCAATATTTTCGCGAATCGGCGCGTCATTAATCAACGGCTTCCAACCACGCTTGTACAGAGGCTCTCCCGCAATGTCGAGACTTACCGTGCAGATATCATCATCAAAACGTATGAAAATTGTCTGAGAATTTTCAGAAGAGTCGTCAATACTTTCAACGTTATGAAGTTTTTTCTGAACAGCTTTACTAACTTCCTGCGCGACTCTGTCGGAATGATAAAGTTTCGATTTATGACATTTCACAGACACGCTAAGCACGGTATTCTTTTTTAAATACAGTTCCCAGTTGAGATTATATATTTTATCATGAAGGTCGTGAAAATACAATGCTTTGAATTTTGCGATTCTTACAAGTATACGTACCGCGGTTCTTACCTTGTTACAAGCGGTAAATGCTTTATAAAAATCTGTAGAAAATTCTACGCCGCCCTTAATGACATTGGTGCCGGTTATTCCGATTTGTGCTAATTCGTTTTTCGTGATTTCTTCAAATCCCGGCGGGCATACACACAAAAATTCAAAATCCTTGGCGATTATATGCTGTTTGATTCTTCGCTGTAGAGCTTTGTCTGACATTTAGTTTAAAATCTTTTTCAGGTATTGCCCTGTATACGATTTCTCATTTTCGATAATTTGCTCAGGTGTACCAACAGCAACTATTGTACCGCCGAGATCGCCGCCCTCAGGACCAAGATCCACAATATAATCAGCGGTTTTTATAACATCAAGATTGTGTTCAATAACTATTATACTGTTTCCCATATCCGCGAGCTGTTTAAGAACTATCAGCAGCCTTTCAATGTCCGCGAAATGCAGACCGGTAGTCGGCTCATCAAGAATATAAAGCGTCTTACCCGTAGCCCTTTTTGAAAGTTCTGTGGAAAGTTTTATTCGCTGCGCTTCACCGCCGGACAATGTCGTCGCGGATTGTCCGAGTTTAATATAAGATAATCCAACAGCGTCTAATGTTCCAAGCTTCTTTTTTAATGACGGAATATTTTCAAAAAAAGTGCAGGCCTCAGTGACGGTCATATCAAGTATTTCAAAAATATTTTTCCCTTTATAACGGACTTCAAGGGTTTCGTGATTATACCGCTTGCCTTTACAAACTTCACATGGAATATATACATCCGGAAGAAAATGCATCTCAATTCTTTTAACTCCGTCACCCTCGCACGCTTCGCATCGGCCGCCCGGAACATTGAATGAAAACCTGCCGCTTTTATAACCTCTGGTTTTTGCTTCAGTGGTCATCGCGAAAAGTTCCCGTATTACGGTAAATGCCCCGGTATAGGTCGCTGGATTTGACCGCGGGGTTCTCCCGATCGGTGCCTGATTAATGTCGATGACCTTGTCCAGCTGTTCGATCCCGACAATTTTGCTGTATTTGCCGGGGATTTCCTTGCTCTTCATTATTAGCGACGATAACGCTTTATAGAGAATTTCCATAATCAAGGTTGATTTTCCTGATCCTGAAACGCCGGTTATACAGCACAACGATCCCAGGGGAAATTTCACATCAATATTTTTCAGATTATTTTCCTTCGCGCCCTTAATCTCCAGCCAGGCTTTTGGAACATTACGTTCAGCAGGTATCGGAATCTTTTTTCTGCCGGTCAGGAAATCTCCGGTAATAGAATTTTTATTGTTTAATATATCATCAATGGTACCGCTGGCTACGACATATCCGCCGTTTACACCCGCGCCCGGTCCAAGATCGACAATGAAATCTGCGCTGCGCATAGTATCCTCATCATGCTCAACGACAATGACGGTGTTGCCTATATCGCGCAGTCTGCATAAAGTATCCAGCAGCTTCTGATTATCCTTCTGGTGAAGACCTATTGAAGGCTCATCAAGAACATACAGCACTCCCATTAAACTGGAACCTATCTGCGTCGCGAGACGGATTCTCTGTGCTTCACCGCCGGATAATGTTCCTGCAGCACGGTTAAGTGTCAGGTAATCCAACCCGACATCCTTTAAAAAATTCAACCTGCTATTTATTTCTTTCAATATTTGTGCAGCGATTTTTTTTTCGGTTTCGGTAAGTTTAATGTTTTCAAAAAACTTTACGGCATCCTTAACAGACATTTCTGTTATATAAAATATATGCACACCGCTCACTTTTACCGACAAGCTTTCACTTTTTAAACGCCGCCCTTTACATTCCGGGCACTCCTGGTTAATCATGAACCATTCCATCCATTCCCGGATATCCTGGGAAGCTGTCTCCTTATAACGACGTTCCAGATTGGGGATTACACCCTCAAAGGAATTGCTGACCGGCCGCATTTTAGAGTCTCTACGACCATTGCCGTGTATTATCAGTTTTCTTTGTTCCGCTGGAAGCTTTTTCCATGGAATTGTAGTATTAATATTAAAATTGCGTCTCAGATAATCAGCCTGCTCAATAGTCCATTGAGAACCCCAGGCTTCCACCGCACCTTCATCGATTGAAAGATTTTCATCGGGGATAATGCGGTCTTCAGAAAATGTCATCAGAACACCGAGCCCGCTGCATTTCGGACACGCACCGTATGGACTATTGAATGAAAACATTCTTGGAGAAAGTTCAGTCATGGAGAACCCGCATTTAGCGCAGGAATGCGTCGAGGAGAAAAGAATCTCCCCTGAATCCGAGAGAAGTATAACAAGCCCTTCTGAAAGCTCAAGAGCGGTTTCTACAGAGTCCGCTATTCTTGTGCGTATGCCGTCCTTTATTACTATGCGGTCGATCACAACTTCTATTGAGTGTTTTTTATTTTTCGTTAAAGACAGTTTATCGTCAACGGTTTTCATCTCGCCATCGACGCGAATACGTATAAACCCCGCCTTTTTGATTTTCTCGATGACCTTGTCCTGTTCGCCTTTTTGTCCCCGGACAATCGGCGATAATATGGACAACTTGGAGTTTTCCGGATACGCCATTATCTGTTCAACAATCTGGTCAATTGACTGGGATGAAATTTTCACTCCGCAGTCTGGACAATAGGGTATGCCTATTCTGGCGAATAATAATCGCAAATAATCATATATCTCTGTTACTGTACCGACTGTTGAGCGGGGATTTCTATGTGAGGATTTTTGTTCGATAGATATTGCCGGTGATAGACCGTCAATAAAATCCACATCGGGCTTTTCCATCTGACCGATAAATTGGCGAGCATACGCGGAGAGAGACTCGACATATCGACGTTGACCTTCAGCGTAGATTGTGTCAAACGCCAACGACGATTTGCCTGAACCGGACAACCCCGTTATAACAACAAGACTGTTTCTTGGTATATCGATGGAAACATTTTTTAAATTGTGTTCCTTCGCACCTTTTATGTGAATAAATTCGTTAGATTTGTGAGACATTCATAGAACCGCACATAGGACATATCAGACTCTGATCATCCCGTTCCTCTACAATTTCCTCGTCCTGAATAACAAAATCATCCCATCTATAATCACAATCATCACAAACATAACTTATGCCGACTCTGAAATCGTCATCATCGTCATCATCGTCATCTTCCTCTTCGTCATCATCTGTTGATGATTTCACAGTTAAGGGGTCTTTATCGTCCAGCAAATCAGATTCTTCCTTCAATTCTTCTTCATAAAACTCATCTTCATAGACTTCATCATCAAATTCTTTTTCATATTCTTTCTTCATAAATATTCACCTTTTGCGAAATTTATTTTTGAGCCTTATATGGCATGATATGTGACTATGTTTCAGCTTTTGAGAAATCAGTGATTTTATAACTATTTGCCATAAATTTTTTACAATATTTTTAGGCGAATTTTACATTATCGATTTCCATAAAATGGCACACTGATCCGCAAATCGAACAATAAGGTTTAAAAAAAATTGCAGTAAATTTTTGTCAAATATTTATTTTGCTAATCGGTAAATTAGTAAGAATATAAAAAAAAACAAGATATTTTTAAGGAATATTTGTTTTTTTTCAAAAAATTTTCTGAATTTCCTTTTTTTCATCGTATATATTAATAGAGGTATTATTTATGATGAATTTTCATTGTTATCATTTTGTTATGGACTTTACTATGTTTCGGTTACTTGAGGTTTTCAAAATTGATCACGACATGTCTTTTTCAGATGCCGTTGACATGATTTTATCGTTAACCAGCTGCATTATTCTTGATGATCTTCAAAAGCATAAAGAATTCCACAGCAAATATATGACTATTAATGCTGATAAAGAACTTTGGGTAGATATCAAACTCGATAACTATCGTCGAATTAAACAATTTCATGACATGATGAATGTTTTTTCCATGGCACAATCTGTCAGATTTTGCATTTCTGTTTTTTTTCGTGTGTTTGTTTGTCTTGGTTCTTTGGATAAGACCGTTGAGCATTTTAATAAATTGGCTGAAAAGAGAAAAACCAAATTGAAGCAAAATAACTTAGAAGTTATTCAATACTACAAATTACATATGTGGTCAAAAAATTCTTCTTTTCCGCAAAATTTGTTTTTTATTTCCAACAATTTTCATTTGGAAAAGGAAATTATGCTGGAATAGAAGAAAACAAAAAACAAAAAACGACCTTGCAAAAAACCAAAAGAAAAACACAGGGCGTGAGCTCCGCCCAAAAAGGCCGCATAATCCATAGCTGGTTTGTGCTGGCTAAATCATTACGTCAATACCTATTCCGCGTTATGATTTCAATCCAGGAGAGCTAACAAATCGGACAAAGCGTTTCCATCCTCCGGAAATTCCGCCGTTGAGAATGTTACCATTAATTGAATATCGTAATCGCCTGCTTGCTGAGAAATATCGTTTCTAATGTATGTACAAAGTGTAGTTGCGAATTTTTTGTTTTTTCCCGGAAGTACGACTAGTATTTTATTTCTGTCATAACGAACCGCGAAATCGGTATCAGAAAGTTTTTCTTCCGCAATTGTTTTGAATTTACTGAATATTTTTCTGACTTCTTTATCTCCATAAAGATTATAAAATCTTTTCAAGTTCTTAAATGAAAACATTGCAACGGTCAATTGAATTTTCAAATCGGACGCAGATTTTATTGAGTCATTCACACGCTTGTAAACAAGTTCAAGCGAATCTGAATACTTATTTTCAAAAAGATCAATAATCTTCACACTTTCAAGATATGAGAATAATGCTTTTGACAAACGTTTAATCTGCAAAACATTTTTTACGACTTCCATGTGGTTAACACGAAACAATATTAGAAATCCGACAAGCTCGGATTTTATTTTATACGGGTACAAAGAAAAAGTATTAATTCTTGTAAGGATATTATCTTTGAAAACTTTTCGTAAGATCATCGATGTTATCGGATTTTCAATAACTTCATAATCATCTATATGATGAAGATGCGTGATAAACGGATTATTAAGTTCTATCGTGTAATTACTCTGCTTGAGATTCATAAAATCTTCACTTTCGTTAAATGCTATAATATACTTATCATTTATATCATCTTTAATAAAGAACGCATAACTTTCAACACCAAAAGAATTCATTTCTTTTTGAATAATCGTCTGAATATTTTCAGGAGTTTCGCTACTTCTTATAGAGGTTTCATAAGTGTCAATGTCAATAAGTTTTTGTTCATTCATTATCAGTTTATCATTGAGTTTTTTTAGCGAGTCAATTAGAAATATTTTATCATAAATAATTTTAACGACGGTTATTATATTGTTTATGAATTCTTTTTCATTATCTGAATAATCACCAACTGTAATTTTTTCTCCGAGAATTACAGCGAATTTTACAAGCCCGCTGACGGCTACAGGTATTATCAAATTCGTGTTGATAGATATGAACTTTAAATATTCCTCATGATTCTTTTCTGTTCGGTACGACTCGTCCAGTTCTATAAGTTCCTTGTGTTCCAGTATTTCATTTAATATAGGATCAGATATTTTAAAAGTCAATCTTTCAGTTTTGAGTTTCATTCCTCGTGGCTCGGACAATACCCATTTTGCGGAATTATTTTCCATTGGCGATAGTATCCCTGCACAGGACGCTCCAAGCTGACCCATTAAAGCAAACAAAAGCATATCGTATAAATTTTCCAGAGTCTCCGCTTTAATAATTTCTTTAGAAAGTTCCAAAACAATTTCTGCATCTTTATTGCGTGCCGAATACTTGTGGGTTATGACTGGAATTATTTCGTTTTCAACCTCAGCCTCTTCTCTGGACAAGTCGATAAATATTGATTTATTACCACTAACTGGAATATCCAAATCCGGTGCAGAATGGTCTTCCTCTATTGATATGATTTTTGGCTCTTTTCGAGGTTCTTCAACCGGCTGAATTTCTTCTGGTGTCTTTTCATTATCGTTAGTTATTAATTCGTGGATATCTACTTCTTCGACACTTTTTTCATATAGGATTTCATTTTCTTCTTCGAGAAGATTATCCTTTGTCGAAGGTTCAAGAGCTGTCTCTTCTATGTCTATAAAAAAATCTTCTTTATCATCCAGCGTATCATTAATTTCTTCTTCTGTCGAAATTATTTCCCCCGTAGTTATCTCATCAGGAAGAATGTCTTCCATAATTACTTCGTCTGGAATTATTTCCTCTGGAATAGATTCATCAGAAATTATTTCATCCGTGGAAGGTTCGTCAATAAGTATCTCATCACTAATTTCATTAGCAATGTTTATTTCTTCAATATCAAGGGTTTCTGTTTCAGTAACATCGTTATCTAATGAATAATTTTTATCTATAAAATCTTCCATCTCATGAATATCTTCTTCAAGCGACAATGGCTGTTCAAAGCTGTCAATTTCATCAGAGATTGTGTTTTCTGATTTATTATCATCCAGCCCAATTTCAAGGCCGTCAATATTATCAAGTTCATCAGCAAAGGAATCATCAAGATCCGGAAGGCTGGACTGTACATCATCATCCTCTGGGATATCCTCATTTTTAGTAATTGACTGTAGAGGAATTTCTTCATCAATACTTATTGTGCTGAATGTATCATCATTAGCATCATCATTAGTATCATCAAAGAATGATCCAGGGTCTAGTGAGTCGTTGTCATTCTCATCATCGACAGTTAGCAAATTATCGATATTGTCATTTTCAGAATTATCTTCTAAAATATCCGGGTCGTTATTTTCCTGAACATCAATTGAAAAATTTTCCAGCTCTGAATAATCGTCATCCGCAATTTCTAAGTCAGCTATTTCTGTTTCTTCAATTTCTGATTTTTCGATTCCGGCATCTTCAAATTTCGACTCGTCAATTGTCGGGAAATCATCATCGTCATCATTTTCATCCGGCAGCAGAGCGGTTTCAGCAGGTCCGGGAATACTGTTTATCAGCGTTGTAATCCCATTATCATTTAAATTGCTGTTATATTGCATAGCTTTTTCAAGCAATCCCATGTCAAGCTCCTAATTCGTTCATTACTTTTATGTATAGATTAAAATATTCAGATTGTGCGAAATTTTTTATTACATCTTCCGGTAATTTTTCAAATAGTCCGTCCAAATACGACAATAATCTTTTCATGTCCTCTTTTTTTTCAGGCGGCATATCCGAAAGAAATGTTTCAACACTTTCATTATCTT
>CAYLTM010000007.1:17988-24073 GCA_964386495.1 uncultured Leptospirales bacterium | reverse complement strand
CCAACAACACGACGCTGTCGGTTATATCAGGGATGGATGTTTTGTAAGTTATTGTTACTTCGTCGGAATAATTTTTCAAGGTATCAATTTTTCTGATAGTATCTTCAATATTCTCTTCGATGACGAGTGCTTTTTTCTTAGACAAATCTTTGAATATGCTTTCTCTTTCATTGTTGGATATGGCGGATGATTCAGGTATGTGATATACTATATTTTCTTTCTCAATTATCTTTTCTTCTGTTTTCTTTTCAGCGGGTTCAAACTGGCTGATTTCATTTTCAAAATTTTCTATAAGATCATCTTCACTCAACAACAGCATTTCATTACCATTGTCATCTTCAGCGGCTGGTGAAAGTTCTTCATCAGACAACATCGCTTCATCAAACTCATAATCATCAGTATCATTTATTTTAGGTTTTTTCTCTTCCTCTATTTTGGCGATTTCTTCATTAACCGCCGTTTCATATTCCTTCGCGATTACCTGATATTCCTTATCAACATTATCATTATCAATTATCTTCTCTTGCTTCTGTGATTTCACATTGGTCGCCGGCGATGATTTTTTTCCATCAATAAGTTCCGCCAGATCTATAAATATTTCTTTATCACGTAAGTTATTCTTTATTTCCTGATTATCGTCATCATCATAATAACTTGTTTCTTCGAGTTGATTAAGATCATCAGTTTCAGTGGGGAATGATAGATCAGGCGCGTCCGTGTTTTCTTCAAACATGTCCTCATCATTTATCGGACAGTCTTCCAAGGTTTCAGAATCTACAAATAACACCTCATCATTTGTCTGAATGCTTTCGAAAAAATTTTCGGGGGTAATCTCGCTGTCGAAGCCATCGAGACTTATTATATGAAAATCCCTCATCTCACGATTATAATTATTTTCATCAATTTCGTTTTCTTTCACAGAGATTACTTTTTTCGTTTCTCTAACCGGCACGGCTGCTGGAGCACTGTATTTCTCAATTACTATTTCATCTGTATCAAATTCGGCGGATTTGATTTCATAATCAATCGCATCGTTTTCATTGTCGTTGGTTGTGTCTGGCTCTGTGACAATGACCGGCTCTGAATAAATTTCATTTACGGTATCGATAGAATCTATTTCCGATATCATATCATCAATATTCTGAATTTCCTCAAATGTCCCGTCGAAATCATCAGAGATTTCATAAACATTTAGCTGATCATCATTCATGATATTAATTTCCTCAAAGGAAGATTCCGTTTCCAATGAATCATCAATTTGTATAAGATCTTCCGGATTGAGTTCTTCGATTATTTCGTCGTCTTCGATTTCAATGACACCGGTGCTTATATTTTCATATTTTTTTTGCATAGTAACCCGCCAGACAATATTATACCATATAGAGTATCGGCAGATACTTCTTAAATATTAAGTCTGTTAAGTCTTATTTGGTGATTATTTTTTTTTGAGTTTCAAATTTTACTAAATATATAGCATTTTCACTGTGCTTTTCCTCTTAAAAAATGCATAACTGCCGGATCACTGCTGACGCGGAGTTCATCCGGTTTACCGATAAAGATTACCTTGCCATCGTTGAGCATCGCTATTCTATCAGCTATTCTGTACGCGGAATTTAAATCGTGAGTAATCACTATCGATGTAACATTATATAGCTGATTCATTTTCTGTATAAGGCGGTCTACCGTTCCGCCGGTTATCGGATCAACACCGGTTGTTGGTTCATCGTACAACATTATTTCAGGTTTAACCGCTATGGCTCGTGCCAGCCCTACCCTTTTCTGCATACCGCCGGACAAATCTGATGGTATGCGTTCTTCGATGTTTTTCAACCCTACCTGTTCCAAAAGCATGGGCACAGCAATCTTTATTTCTTCCTCACTAACATTATTTCGACGCAAACCGAAAGCGACATTGTCATAAATATTCAAAGAATCAAATAATGCCGCCATTTGAAAAAGAACGCCGAACTTTTTACGTATTCTTATTTTATCAGGTTCTTTAATTTGTGTAAAGATTTCATCATCCACAAAGATACTGCCGCTGTCAGGTTCCAGCAGACCTATTAGATGTTTCAGTATTACTGATTTTCCGGTTCCGCTTTTCCCGATAACACAGAGAATTTCTCCTTCAAAGATTTCCAAATTTATTCCGTTGAGTACTATTTTTGTACCGAATTTTTTATGCAGATCAACAATTTTAATTTTAACTTTCATGATTATCTTTTACTGACTGCCATTATTATTTTATTCGGGTATTTTTCCTTTATGGTGATTTTCAAATTCATCATTTCAGATTTCCCTAACAGCTCATTCGCGAGATCGGAAGTCTTCCCTGCAAACTGCACCTCAATGATAGCGTTATTATTTATAAAATTTGATTCACCTACCCGCGATATTCCGCGAATTCGATTTTTCAGTTCGTCTCTAAATTTTTCAGTTTGAGAATAGTCCAGCCCGGAAACATTCAATCGTATAATACGCTGAGTGGCTGATATCAGAAATTGTTCAGCGATCTGGTTAATAAATTTTCCGGACTCTATTTTTCCATCATTGTTAATCATGCCTAAAACATTAGGATTGAATAGACAACGCTGTATACAAGTTTTTGTCGCGGTTAAAGAATCAACATGAGCTCCCGGTGAATTATATGACACCGACGCGATCACCCTGCCATTATACACGTCAATCGCTTTTAAATTTATCACAGCCTGCTTTGATTGTATATTTGTTTTATATTTATCAAGAGTCCCTGACTGATCGGAAACAGTTGTGGAGCCGACAATAATAACTTCAGCTCCCGCGTAATCCAGAAGAACATTCTGGACATTCTCATTAATTTCAGCCGCCATAGCCTTACGAACAATTTCTTTTTCTGAAGCGATAATTTTCGCGGATAATCCGGCATCAACAAAATCAAAACCAAGTTTTTTCATGAAGTCTATCATATTAGTTTCAGTGATTGTTATGCCTGACTGGGATTTTTTATCTTCGATGGTTTCATCCATCAATATCATGAATCGCGGTCTTCCGTAATTTTCAATCGCCCAACGAACAGACTCATTCACCGCGGATGGAACAACAGTACCCTCTAACAGAACGAGGACGGTATTCCCTTCAATAGATTCTGAAATTATATTCCAGTCAATAACCAGACCTCTGGATTTTGCTTCAATAATAGTTTCGACAAGCTGAAAATCCTGTACGACCGATAATCCCGAAACATCAGCTCCGAGCTTTTCCTTTATAAGAGTATTCATCGCGGAGTCAACCGCTCTATCGCGTGCGAGCGCCATATCGTTATCATAAATAACAGCGTAGCCGTTCGCTCTGCCGTGCATAATATCTTTGCTGTTATTTTTTATATTCGTCGATGGGAGAAAACAATTCATTCCCAGAAAAAGAAGTATCACGGATTTTTTCATATAATTCCTCTTCGGGAAATTTGTGATTACGCGGGAAAAAAATCAATCATTTTTTAATCTTCAATGGCTGTGAAATTTTTCAGTTTGTCATGGATATCGCCGAACGCTGATGGAAGAAAATTATCCTTGGATCCGCTGTTAATAATATACTCTGACACCTTATTAATTTTTGAGATCGTCAATTGATTACTTCCGGATTTAATCATTCCCTGAATAATACCCGGGTATAAAATGGCATAATCGAACCAACTGCCTTTTATGATTCCTTTACAGGCTTTCGACTCACTGATAATATTTTCAACTGGGCTGTTTAACAGCGAAATGACCAAAACCCCAGGTGAAAGTTTTAATAGTTCCGACTCATCGAAACTTTCTTTCATCAAAATTAGAACGTCGCAATTGCCGATGATATTTTCTGTAGTTGTCGCCAAACCGTGATGTTTTTCAAAAAGCATCATCGTCTTTTCGTCATTGTCATAACCAAGAATTTTATAAACACCCATTTTTAAAAGTATATCAACAAGTCGAACGGCGGAACAATCGATTCCAATAAAGCCTACATTTAAAGTATTTATTTCAACCTTATATTTATTTATGAGATAATTAATTCCCGACATAATAAATATAGTTTTTTCATCATACAACTTAGAAACTACAGGGATATCTATATTATTAAAAAGCTCCAGATAATTATCTTCATTGGTGTTGTCATCAAAATGTACAATTCGAAGAGCACTGAAATTCTTTTTGATGCTGATTAACTGCTTATAGAAATCTTCATACTGGTCAAATTCTATAATTATCGGAAAACCATTCAGCCCGGAAAAAAGATTCAACACAACACAGTCTGTTTCAAGAGTCGAGTAGTACGAGCAATAGCTCTTCTTATCTAGCTTGTTGGATTTTTTCACAGCACTGATCATTCCTACACTGTTTTTTATACCGGTGAAATTTTCTGGACTATCGGATGATAATATGTATTGATTTGTGAGAATTGAGTAACCGGCAATGTTCATTTCATATTCATCGGGATTTTCAACCGGCAGTTTTCCGCTGACTGACAATATGCCTTTAGCGATTTTTTCTTCTAAAAAATTGGTGATTTCTATATTAGCGAATTTGTCCTGGAATTTCTGAATTTGGCTTATAAAACCTTTGAACTTGACATCATCCGTATAGATTATATCAATTTCGAATCTGGAAAACACTCCAAGTTTTTCAACCAGATTCAGTTTTTTTATTTCGCCACTGTTTTTATAGAGCTCATTTATAAAAATCGGGAGAATACCTTCTTTTAAATCAATTGAAATTTTTACCGCAATCTTCATCATTTACCTGCCGACTTCATACTGTTTTGAAAGAAACATAATATTGTCCGTATTTCTTTATCGGTATCACGCGTGAATTCCGTTAATGTGAATTTATTGATGATTTTTTCTATTGACATATCTTATTATATAAAATTCATAATCACTAATGAGCTTATTGAAACGAGTTCAATAAGTATTTATTGCAGTTTTCGAATTTTAATAATGGTGAATAAATCATACAGATGAAATTAATATATTTTTATAGAAAGGTGTTGTTTCCTTATTGTGTTACAACTCACATAGTTGGTAAAAAAAACAGTTTTAAAACCGGCGACATTGTAGCTGTTTGGTCGGTCGAAAAAATATCGGACATAATTTTTCCAAAAAACAAAATTGTAACCATAGCCGCTATTCAGAGCATTAAAACTGAAAATGAAAAATGTATAATAGAATTGAAAGGACAGTACTGGGGAAGAATTACTAAAAGAAAAAGATTTTACAATTGTACCAGTTCCAAAATCAGTGAGACTATACTGGAAAATGAAGAATATATAACAAATATTATCCGCAAAAAAGCGCAGGAATTTGTATTTCTAATTAACATTAACGAGTCAGAAAAACTAATATACCTTATGAATTTTATTACAAAATCCAATGAACTTATAGATTTTGTTTCCAATTATTTCATCATAAATTTTAAAAAGAAGTTCACAATTTATAAAGAACCGGATTTGACAAACAAAGCAGATTTGCTAATATCTATGCTTGATAGTATGATTACCAATGTTAGGAAGAAAATTGACAAGGGACTGTATGAAAAAAATTGAAAAAGGGAAAAATGTTTATTATACAATTGAATGGTCGGATTTTACAAAATATGACCGCCATGCCGCTTCGAGGGTTTTACCGGAATTGCCCGGCATAGTATTTTTCGCTGAAAAAAAACAATCACAACAAAGACCTTTGCTATGTTACGCGACATGGCGTGAAGGACTGCGATCCGGGATGAAAGATTTATTTGACGAGAATTTTTCAAAGTTTCCAAAAACGGCTAAACTCATAACAGAAAGAAGTCTATACTTTAGATATTGTGTAGTAGATACGGATAAAAAAGATTTACTGGATGTTCTATACTGGCTTATAAAAAACTACCAGCCGGAATTTAACAATGTCCCTGAAGCGAAGGATTCAGGACGTTACTCGGATATCTTCCTGAATGAACTTTAACGAACTTTCTTAGAAGGCACCCATAATACAAGATCATCCGCGGAATAAAGATTTTTGATATTCTGTTTCAATAAAATATATTCTAAAATATATTTGAAGCGGCAGGCTGAATCCAGAGGGTTCGAA
>CAYLTM010000007.1:1014-17959 GCA_964386495.1 uncultured Leptospirales bacterium | reverse complement strand
CGCTGTGTATGCTGTTGAAGGTTCTTAACGCTTCGACAACGTGCCTCCACTGTATCCAGAAAGACATCCTTTTTAAAAGTTTTAAACGACTCATAAATTGGTTTGATTAAACCAGCATCAACAATTAGATATGCTAGAAAAAGATTTGTCTGTGAGTTTTTCAGATTGATTGTGAAATATCTGAGAATCTTTATTATGATATCCGGCATTAAACGATAATTCAAAATATCAATTATCTTATTTTCAAGGTCTTTATCTGCCATTCGCTGAGAAGGATACGCGAGATTTATAATATGAGGCTCTCCGGTTTTAACTTTAAAATATATGAAATCTAAAAAACGGTCAAGAGTATCCCTTCGTGTAATAATTTCTTCATCATCGTAGGATTTATTCAGAATAACATTCGCGATATCCTGATTTGATAATTTAGTTTTCAGAAGATCATCAAAATCTAAAATAGAATTTTGATCACTAATTTTATATTTATAATATTGCGACAATTATTACCACCATCGTTTTGCTATTTTATAATTTTTCCAGGGAATTTGTTTTTAACAGTGTTAAGTTTTTCACCAACTGATTTTTTTATTCGAATGGTATATTCCCTCGTCGCGGTATATTTATCCGCGAAAGTTACAATATAGGATTCCTTATACTTCGGCGGAATAATCGTAAGAGGCCACATGTGCTTTAGAATGATATCTTTTTCGATGTCATTCAACGCGAAATATTTCTGTGCGTTAAGATACGCAATGCGGGGATGCTCAAACCCATGGAATTTCTCCTTCGCGAGATCCGGTTCATCGTGATTCCGCCAGTCGTAGCAGAAAAAATCATGAAGCATCGCGCCCCTTGTAGCCGACACAAAATCCAGTTTTAATTTTTTTGACAATCTGTATGAAATGTAAGCAACCTCCATAATGTGATCGTAGATGCTGGAATTGTGGTGATAATAATTTTTTGTTCGAAGAAATTCTTCGTTAGAAATTATATCATCAATAATTCCATAAAATTCATCATCAGAACTTTCAATAGTTTTTCTGCCGGTTTTGCTTTTCAGCAATTTAGCAACCGAATTAATTTTTTCTTGAAGTTCTTGATTTATTATTTTTTCAAAATGATAATTTATATCAGGGAACGCTTTAAAAAACCGCTGGAAAATTTCCGAATATTTCGCGATCTGGACATTATCCATAATGTTGTAATCATCAATAAACTTTCTCACCCATTTTTTCAGGGACATAATTTTTGAAATTGTTAATGTCGAATCAAATATAAAATATATGGTAAACAAATAAGCAATATATCGCGATGTCTCAGGATTAATAGTTTTTGCTAAACGATAGCCTTCGGGATGAAGCAGAGATATAAAGAATACCGACATCAGCGCCCAAAAAACAGAATACAGCGGACAGATAATGCCTTTGTAATTGTATTTGTTGTCGCTATAATCCCAAAGTTTAAAACCGAAATATTTTTCCACCGCTAAACCGGTTATCAATTCAATAATCGTAGTGGCTACGCCAAAACAAAATAATTGAGCGATAACCGGGAATTTGGAAATTGGAATACTCAGAGAAATTATCAACAAAGCCCCGACTCCATAAATCGGCACAAAGGGACCATATAAAAATCCGGCATTAACAAATCTTTTTTGCGGTAAAGACCGATAAATAACCTCAAGAACCCAACCTATAAAAGAATAAGCCGCGAAAAGAATGATATTTCGATAGGCATCTAAAAAGAAACTTTCCAATATCATTTAATCAATATCTCCATACAAAATCTGCTGCTATTATAAAATCGGTAAATTTCTATTTTTTAATAATATTTTATTCCGCTTTGAGTTTGCCAACAGGTTTAAGTTTTTTAACAACACCAAGTCCGTGCGGAGACTTGTTTTTTATTAACTCGGTAATATTACTACCAGATGAATTATTTTTGTGTTTTCCGCCTTTCCAAGCCCATACGTTTGTCACATCATAGACAATCCCGTCAATTGCAACATATGATGGTTGACCATTTGTTCCATTATATTTCGATAATTCTTCTGTTGTGAAAGTTTTGTCGGGTACATCCATCGAATATCCCGCAGAAAATAATAAACACACTAATGCAATTGCCATAGATGTGATTACTTTGTTATTCTTCATAAATTCGTCTCCTAATTTTAAATTTGATCATTATTGTCATTATATTGTCTTATCTTTTTTTTTCAAGCACAAACCATAGTGTTTATTAATTTGTTCTAGTGAATTAATCAACAGTAACTAGCTATTTTTGGAAGATAATGGTGTCAGAGGATGATTATTCACACTTTTTAACCAAAAATTAAAAGTATTCGATGTTAAATGATGCCATTTATAAAATATTTTCTTGACAAAAAGAGAAGTTGTTAATATATATCGTTCATAAAAGGACTTTCAATATAAAAAAAGATGAAAGACCTAAAAAATAAAATATTTATAACGATAGGGGGCTTTTGTTATGAAAAAAAGGGTGTTATTTACATTCACGTTACTGCTATGTCTATTTATCAATAATTGTTCGAAAACCGAATCGGACAAAATTTCTACTGATGATGTTATCCAGAATCAAATGCAAAATTCGTTAAAAGATGGCGAGGTACTTTTCGCAACCGGTGAGTGGGAACCTTATGTTTCGGAAAAGATGCCTAATTATGGATATGCCGCAGAACTTGTCTCCGCGATTTGTGAGGCAGGCGGGATTAAACCGGTTTTCAAATTCTATCCATGGAATCGAGCTGAAAAGATGGTTGAAGATGGATCTGTTTTTGCAGCGTTTCCGTATGCTATATCGGAAGATCGCAAAGTTAAATTTGATTTTTCTGAACCGATATTTTATAATTCTCCAAAGTTCATTTATTATATCAAAAATAAAAAAACTGAACAGGAAATTCCTTTTAAGGAATTATCGGATTTGAAAAATTATAAGATCGGGTATTTATCAGGTTCGTGGTATGAAGAAAAACTTGCGGCAGCAGGACTGACTCTCGAAAAGCCAAGCAAGATTGAACAGGTAGTAATGATGCTTCAGGCGGGCAGGATAGATTTCATGGTTGATGATTATACTGCGGCATACTATGCAATTTCTAAAGTTTATCCAAATGATTTAAACGACTATAAGGATCTTGCTAATCCATTTGCTCCGGCATCACCCTCGGCATTAATGGTTTCAAAAAGCTATACTGGTTCGAAGGAAATATTGGACAAGTTTCACAAAGGTCTTGAAATCACTAAGCAGAATGGAACATACTACAAAATTACCTCGAAATATAAGCTGATTACTAAATAATTTAGCATCATACGTCTAATAATCCTAAAACCTCGGTTATGAGACGTATGTATTTTATGAACACCTCTGTGATTTTCTATTCTTTTGCACCAGTCTTAGTTAATAGTTTTTCAATTTCGTTTTGCTTATATTCTTTTGCCCATTTAAGAGCCGTTTTCCCATTATTATCTTTATCATTGATATTTGCTCCAGCTAACAGTAACAGTTTTACTGCTTCTATATTTCCCGTGTAACTGGCTTTAATTAATGGTGTTGCTCCATTCGTTTTCAATTTAGTATTAACATTTGCTTTTTTTTCAATTAAATATTTTGTGACTACAACATTTTCACTTGTATTTCTTTGAACAGAAAAAAACAAGGGAGTCTTTCCTATTTTGTCAGTTTTATCAATATTTGCACCCTTATTCACTAGATATTTAACAACTTCAATTTTCCCAGTTGCGCATCCACACATTAGTGGAGTTTCCCCTTCTTTCATTTGACTGTCAAAAGATACTCCGCTTTTTATTATTTTATCTATCAATTCAATTCTACCTTCGCCAGCTGCTTCACATAAATCCTGAATATTGTAGGTATATGCAATCAATGTAGTACCAACAAACATAATACTAAATATTAAAAATATTTTTTTCATAAATCACCTTTATTTTAATTATTTTAAATAATAGCAATACTGAATATTTCTATTACTATAATGATCTTCTAACAATTTTCCCGTCTTACTCCAATTTCCCTGATCAGCAATTTTAATATTTCCATCATCATTATACGAATTAAAACTATGCCCATCACTTCTAATAACTACATTACTTGGGTTTAAAGTATTATAAATTTCTTTAATATCATTAGTTGTAGGTGATTCGAGTTGAATTAATTCTTTATTATATGATTTAGCTAATGCTTCTTTATCAAATATAAATGAATCGGTTGCCTTAATATGACCTTTATTTATTCCATTAACAAGAAAATCACTTAAAGAACCGACTTGAGCTCCCGATGCTACTAATGATTTATATAGAGAAATTGCAACACATCCAGTATTTTTCCCCGCAACAAAAGTTTCTTCAGTCAAGCCTGTTTCAGCCTTAAAATTATCATCCAATAACTGGTATGCTTTTTTGTATTCCTCAGATGTTTTTATTGGCACATTATCTCTCATACCATCAACAACACCAGTGTCCATTTGATATAACTCTCGTGACGCACTCAGCATATAATCAGGAACATTTATACTAACAGTCTTATCCTCTTCGCTGGAGAATAATCCATCCAGTGATAACCTGCCGGGGTTAAAATACCCATTGCTGCCGTTAACCTCGTTGATGATTTTATAAGGATTATCCTGAACAACCTCGACCGGTGATGATAACACCTGTACAGTACGTTTAACTAAAGCGGTGCGACGTTTCGCGATTTCCGCTTCAATTTCGGTAGTGTCATATCCTAAATCTTTAAGATTCTGAATTTTTGAGTCGGTATCAGATCTGCTGTCTGTACTAAAATTATTCAGAATATCATCTCTGTTTTCCGAAAATATTCTATCGTATTCTTCTTGGTCGGTTTCATAAATCCCATGGTCAATCCAGTTTGATGCTTTTTCCCATGTATTCACTGCACTATTTTTTATCATAGCGGCAGCATCATGCAGATATGGACTGATTATCCCATAAGCCTTGGCGGCGTAACCGCCAATAAGATTTCCGGCATCTCCTAACACTGCCGCGCCTTTAGCGGTACCTGCCGCGACACCACCAGTAACCGCAGTTGTAATAACCGCTATGACTTCCTTCGTTTTTCGAAAACCCGTCCAAAGAGCGGCAGCCATCGCGTCAACAGTATTCATGGGCGCGGACTCCTTTTCTCTATTTTCAGGAAAAGACTCCTGTGTTTCAACTATTGCAGAAATATTATTTCCCGCCATCGCTCCATATTCTTCTATAGAATAATTATAATTTGATGATATATTGTCTTTAAAGTTTTTATTAACTAACGAAGCACCTCCATTAATAAAGTTGTTTAAAGTAACACTAGTGAAACGTTTGAATTGATCATTTGAGTTATTGTAGAAATTACTTTGTGCAAGAAGCATCGATGTCGTGCCGGTAATTAAATTGCCGCCGACTCCAGACGCTGTATAATCAAAACCTTTATAATCACCCTTTGAGTTATAAGTAATCCCGCTTTGAAAAGTTCCGACAGCCGTGTTTGTCAATACGCGTGTACTTTTTTGTCCTATCATAGTACCCGTTGCCGTTGAACCGGCAGCTATTGCCAGACCTGTACCCGCAAGACCAATACCCGCACCGATAGAGTCCTGTTGAGTAAGCTTATAATCAACACCGCCTTTAGCGTCAACCTTCGCACCGCTTGCAGCATAGTTGAGAGACTGCCCCGCCGCTATATCCGTCAATGTTCCGTTTGAAAATATCGCACCGCCAACAAACGCCGTACCACCGCTAATCGCAGTAGATAGTAAATAACTTTTCATATTAATTTGATTATCGATAACTTTGTCTAATTGCGAATAAGCGGTGTACGCAAAACCTAACGCAGGATTAATAATAGAAAGACCAAGAGCGATTAAACTGTTTGCTATTGCGAGATTTCTATCAAACTTCGCGTCGGCCTTTTCGTTATCAGCGATTTCATCCGCAATCCTTCCAAATTCTCCTCCTTGTTTAATTTTAGTTTCAATTCCATTGTTGTCATATTTAAAATCTGAAAAACTTCCACGGTGGAGATTAAAATCCGTCGTGATTTTTTCAAAATTTTTTTTCATTTGAAACATTCCAATATTAACGTAATTTTCTATTTCAAAGGTCTCCATTCCATTTGTTTTTCCATTTATGTCTTCGTATTCGGATGGCATAAGATTGTTTACTTTGTATTTAAAATCTTTATAAGCCGTAACCTCTCGAATGACATCAATACCAATTTGATTTTTCCCGCTGCGTGTGTACTTGCCTTTGCTCGAAGAATAATTCATCGCGGCGGCGTAATTTCTAGCTATCTGTTCAGCATTGTTATTCATATTTCGAAGAGAGTCTTCCATTTGTTTTTGCAGAAGGGATAGTGATTGCAAAAGTTTAAGATTATTCGTTCGGCGGGAAAGATCCTCAAACTGTTTCGTAATGGTATTAAAAGAACCGGAAAAATCCGTGCGGCTGTTTCCTGAGGCAATATTATTTACAAAATCACGTTTGCTGATTTCAGAAATTTTTTTGATTTCATCGGTGATAATATCCGGACGTTCTTTTAAAATTTTATCGAGTTCATTGGCGGCATTGAAGCTATATTTATCATTACCCGATATTTCAGAAATTCTTTGCAGCATTGATTGCATATTTAAAGATAAAGAAGAATAGTCCTCATCTGATAACTGTGTCTCTGTGGTTTTATACAACCAGTCTTCCTTACGGATATTAAGTTCATTTACCACAGCTATGAAGTCTTTCTCTTTATCACGGATTGTCCGTGCGAGATCATTTTCGGATTGAGCCTTTCTCTGCAAAAAAGAATCTTCCATATTTCTCCACTGACGAATACCTCTTTCGAAAACAGATAATACTTTTTTATTCCAACGGGTTTCTTCGTCGTTAAAATAGCTTTTTAAAACTTCCCATACAGATAATTGAAGATTCTTTTTTTGATCTAGCTCCAGATCATTGATTCCCTTTGTATTTTTGGAATATTCGGAAAACATGTTAAGCATCCCTTCGCGATTATTCCTATTTTGCCGGAGAGAATCTATTTGTTCTTTTGAAAAACCTTCCAAAACAGAAAAGTATTCTATACAATTGATTATATACGAGTCAAGCATTTTATTGGATATTTTTACTGAAAAAATATTTTCACTGTTTTTTAAATTTAATAAATCATATACAACTGATTCTTTTTCTTTAAAAATAGTTTTTGCGTCATAATTCTTATTTTTTAACTGATCACTCGTCCATAAATAATTATTGAATGAAGTCTGACGTTTTGACTCTAAAAATGAAAAATATGATTCTGAAATTTTCGCCGAATCGAGAAACGACTTTGTACAAACTTCATAACCATTACTGTCGAAAACTTTTTCGCTAGTCTTATAAGACGATGCGTTTATTCCGTCGGATAGACCATTCTCTTTTAAATAACGAAAATCATCATCAGATAAATTTAATCCATACTTATCTGAAATTTCACGATAAAGATTCATCAATGATGTTCTTGCTGAAAGAGTTTCAGGATCAATATAACTTTGACCTTCAAAATTTTCAATCTGTGTGAAATACGCGAGCTCATTTTGAGCGTTAAGGAAATTTTTCTTTGCGGCTGATATTTTAGCGGTTTGTGCTTTGAACTTTTTAAAATTGGTCTCATAATTTTTTTTATGAGTGTCTACTTTATTTTTGTATTTTTCAACACTGGATGCTAAGGTTGAAAGAAGTAATTTATCGAGCCAAAGACCAGAGACAGTAGCAAACGCTACCGCCGCTGTTTTCGCGAGAGCCCTCTCAAAAATATTATCACCCGAATTTTTAATTTTTTTATAAATTTTATGTTTATCATCATACCTTGCACTTACTCCAAACCATTTTAAATCACTTGCAATAAACTTATTGTAATTTTCCGCATAATACAGATATGACTCAAAAATCGAATTCAAGGAAGCGTTTTCCTGAATAAGCCCTTTATCAAGAGAGTCGAGATAATAAAATAATGGCGACTCCGCAGATATGATTTCATTCCCACTCTCATCATCAAAACCAAGTGACAAGATCGTATTTCCATAAAGAATTTTATCATCTAGCACTTTTTTGTTATAATAATGTGATGCCGCGATAATATCCTTTTCAAACGCTTTCCCATTAGGAGAGATGTTTGTCACATCATTCTGGCTAACCACAAACAATATAATATGAGGGTCAAGTAGTTCATCCAGTCTAGTAGAATTATCTAAAAACTTTTTTTGGATAAGCATATCAATTATTTTGTTTCTATTAGAGGTCAGGTTTTCGATTTCTTCGTCGGTCATACCATCGACAGTGTTTACCTGCAAAAAGACATTTCGCTCATCTTCATAGGCTTCTTTGGCTTTTTCGTAAGCATAAAGTTTCTGTTCCATTTCAGCTTTAAACGCATAACCGAGTTTTTCGATTTTCAAAGCTCTTTGAGAATCATCTATAAGTGAATTTTTTGCGGCAGTGTAATCACTTTCGTTATTAATATTTAAAAGTTTTTCTTGTTCAACAATGTTATTTTGATCATAATATTTTTTCAAATATTCTTCATGAATATTTTTTGAAAAATTTAGTTCGTTTAAAGCATCCGCTTTTCCACTTTCCGGCAGTGACGGAGAATCCGCACGGTTTTCATTACTGTAAAGGTACGAAGTTTTCGCGTAATCATAAACGGCTTCTTCTATTTCTTTTTTTACACGTTTTTCTTCAGCCGCCTCGTAAAGTCCGCTTATAATATTCAATTGATTAAAATATTTATTCCGTTCTATTGAATAGGCTGTTTGTGCCGCGTTAAAATTATTTTGCGATTGTTCATATTCACTTTTTTTTACAATAAACTGATTTTTAACATCAACGTATTCCGCACTATTCATGTAATCGGTTATGGAAGTTTTCGATAAAATTTTATTATACTGAGTAATTTTATCAAGAAGCATTATCTGCTGACTGACTGTTTCATTATAATTGTTTGTACTATTGGTTTCGATTTCCTGTATAACCGCGTTATTTTTCTGCGACGTAATTATCGCATTAAGCGTGTTTACAGGTTGATTATAATCTCCATTAGTTGTCATCATTGTGTTAAAAATATTCACGGCTTCGTATCTATCGACAAAACCATAACCGGCAAACCCATTGTTGAAAGGCGTAGTAATATTGTAGATAACACCATTGTTCGAAATTTGAAGATCCTTTGAGGCGGTGTCTTCACTACCCGCGCTGAAAATAATATTGACGAGTGCTTTATTAAGATTACTCATTGTATCAAGTATATTGTTAAAGTATGATTTATCCGTTAAGTTGTTATAGTAACTGATCGTGCCGGTTTGAATATTATCAGAAATCATATCATCAACATTGTAGAAACTACTAACTTCATTTACAGATAAAACATTTTTACCTGCCATGTCCTCTTCCGTGCTGAAAAGTTTATACAGGAAATCACGACGGTAAACAAAACCGGATTTGTTATATGTTATAAAATCTTTTAACGAAGTAAGTTCGTTAACACCGCTCATTGTTTTTCTGTATTGATTTTTTATAGCTGATGATAAACCGTTTTCAGAATCATTAGTAAAAGATGTTTCAATGAATGATATTAGTTCTTCAGCTTTTTCTAAAGTTGCGGATTCATCCGCCAAAAAAAGATTATTGATCGCTTCATACAACCCATTTGTATCATTAGAAGAAAGTCCGCGGATTGCACTTTCATTGTCGGCAAGGTACTGAGCGGCGTTTTTCGCCAAAACAATTTTCTCATCATTGGTTAGCGCATCACCTTTACCGGTATCGATAATGAAATTGCCCATTATAGAATTAATTTCATCAAGCTTGTTTAGAAGATTTTCTTTTTCCAAAATTTCACTATCGACGATTGATAGTGATTCATTATTTCTTTCATAAATTATTCTAGCGGCATTCATTTTTTCAAGAGCTTTTGAAATATCGTTTAAGGCAATTGTTATTGAAGTAGGTAGATATGAATTGCTGTTTTTCATTTTCAGAATATTTTCAGAATATTCTTTTAGTTTAGAAAAACTTATTGAACCTTTTTCAATATTTGAAAGATCAGTAATCCCAAAATAATTTTTTATTTTTTCGGTGAAGGACAAACTCTTTGAGCGGACAATATTTTCAGAAGATGTTGAATAATTTTCAGCCGCGAAATTTCTAATAATTTCAAGGGATTTTAATTCAGATTCTTCCTTGGAGCAGATAATCGATTTATCAAAAATCTCATAATTCTGCGGATTCGTTAAAAAAGAATATATCGCCAGCAAAGAATTTTTCTCTGTATCATTGAGAACAGTTACTGTATCAGCGTTATTTTTATTCCACACATATTTTCCGTTGCTCAGCCATACTTCATCATTCTCAAGCATAATACGTAGACCTTCAGCAATAACATAATCATCATCACTATTCAAGTAGTCTTCATTCAGAAATAAATTAACACTGTTAAAACTATTAATACTTTTCTGAATACCAGTTTTAAATTCATCGAAGGAATTTTCTCCACCGGAAAGAGCATCGCTGTTGGCGGAAATAAAATCATAAACAGAGACCAGCGAAAGTAATTCGTCTGACGAAAACGAATTAATCGGCATGCTGTCTATTCGCGAGTTAAGTTCGTCGAGCAAGTCATTGTATAATCCAGGTGTGTACTCCAAATTATTTACAAGTTGATTAACAGCGCCTAACTGATCATAACTATTTTTGTAAAACAATTTAGTATTATTATCAATCTGCTTTTCTAAACGGATATTAATATTCTTAATGGAATAATCAGAATTATCAATTTCCGAAATACTATTGTAATTGGTTAGCAGATATTTGATAGTATGAAAAGAACTTTGTGACGCTGTATCAAAAAGTTTTTCCATAGACACGATAGTTTTAATAAGATCAATTTTAGATTTTAAACCAAGCTGAGGATCTGTCTTATTGGAAAGATATTGACTAAATTTTGCGGAATAATCATCTTTTGTATCTTCTATTAGATTTTGTATATCGGTAAGATTTTCCGGAGGGATTTCCCCGGCAAACATAATCTTTTTATAATAATAATCCGAATCCATCAGCTCGTTAAAGTGAACAATTTTATCATCGAGATTTCCAGAGGACTCCCACTCCTTATCATAAAGATTTTTCAAACGATAGTATCCTGATTCTTCGTTAGTGCCGATAGCATACAGATAATGCTTGCGAATTTTTTCACCATAGGTTATCATTTCCTTGTTTCTGTCCGCGAGAGTATTAGCGGCAAAATAATTTTTTGAAACAGTAAGCCATTTCTGTTCAGTGTCGTTTATGCGATTCGAGAGTTCCGCGAGTTCGGTATTCGCTTTTTTTATTTCACTTTTTGCTAATTCTACAGAATCCTGACTCAGCAGATATGACGCGATTGTTGAAACTTCTTTGTATTTATTCTGCACGGCTTCGAAGGATTTTTTCGCCGCTTCTAAATCCACAGCAATTGCGGATAAATTCGTTTGTGCGTTATTCAACGCGGGAAGAACAATACTGTTCAAATTATTTAGTTCATTCTGATACTCCAATAGTTTTGAATCATATAGATTTTTTGCTGATTCTAAATTTGCCGATTGATTCGCCGCGGAAGGTCTATCTATTTCATTAACCGAGTAATCATAAACAGCCTGCGCTTTTTGAAGACGTTCATTCCAATACTGTTTCTGCACCGATAGAATTTTCAGGTCATACTCAGCCTTTGTCATAAGGTATGTGTCATTCATCACATTCCCGTTGTTAAGATGAAAATAATCGCCGACGCTGTTAACGCTGAACTCGCCAGACGAATTATTCATAAGATTATTATACGACGCAATTATATTGTTCCATTCAGCGATTTGAGAATTTATGTTATCGGCAAGAGATGAATTTCCGGCAGATACAAGTTCATCACGAAAACGCTGCAGCCAGCTGAGATTATTTACCGCGGTGTTAATCGATGAAGACCCTGTCTGGAGAATCCTGTTTATACCAACGGTGTAATCATCCCATTCATTCTTCTGAAGATTAATATAGCTGTTTAGATCAATCAGCGCTTTATCGTATTCAGTGTTTTTCTGCTCCTTCACTTTCAACCACAAAGTGCCGCCTTCGGATATTTGCTGATTAATTTCCTGAAGCCATTTTTCACGCTGGTTAATTAACTCCTGATAAGCCTTTGACCATTCATCGGAGTTTTTCGTCGCGGCATCAGCACTGGATTTTTCCCATTGCAGTCTTTCCATCACCAGCTTTTGTTCAGCGTTTTTCCACTGGCTTAATCCCGTTTCTATCGACGACGAAATTTTCTGAAAACTTTCATCAGAGAAATTTGTTTCATTAAGACCGGCTTTGATTTCTTCCGCCACCGCCGATGTCTCACTGATAATATTTTCAGCGATGGACGACGCGGATTCGTTATCGCTTTGTCTGCGCAGTGACTGCGTGTCAAAAAGCTTTGTGTAAAAATACGAATTGGTATTGCTGTTAAATAAATTTTCCGCGAGAATATTATTGCGAGAATTTATCGCGTTTATTCGCAAGTCAGTGTTTTCAGAAACTTTAGTGATCAAACTGTTGCTTTCATTTTTCAAAGATTCGAGCAGCAAAAGTTTTTTGTTATCAGAAATTTCTTTACTGTCATTAATCATTTTTTCAATTCTGGTATTCCATTCATTATTCCATACAATTAACGCTTCCTCCGCAGGAAGAGAATCAGTCATATTTCTGATATCGGAAATAATTTTCAATATCGCTGATTCTGTTATAACCGCGGGCGAAAGATCAGCGTTGTCAGCAAGCCACTCCGCTTTTCTACGCTGATAATCAGCAAAAAGTTCTGTGTTAAAATTAATTTTCAGATCAGCGGAATTTTCACCCTTAATACCATTAATGAGAATATCCTGCTCCCATTTTTGTTTTACATCATCTATACCTTTTTGAACAGTAACTTCCCAATCAGCGGCTGTGCTGCAACGTTCAGCATTGTCGTAATAGCGGTTAATGTAGTTTTGGTATTCTTTGTAAGTTTTGGTCTGACCTTCCAGTAAAACGGGAAGCGTGCAGAATGTAATAAATGCGATAAACCTTTTCATATAGACCTCCTAGAGATTATCGCGCGTATAATCAGTTTAGTTTTTGGAGGGATTTTGTGATTTTTAGGGTTGGGTTTTAATTATCCACGCGGTTTTTTTGTCTCTATTATATAATAAGACAAATTCTTCAAAGTTAAGAAAAAAAGTTCAATATTTCGATTATTTTTTTGATTACTTTGCTGTTTACTCCTAATATGTTAACATTACATAATTTATGCATATAAATATTACACGCTTCGTTATTAAATAAGCTGCTCTGACACCATTATTAATGGTGTCAGAGCAAAATCCGCGAATACGAATCAACGGTTTTGAACAAAAAGCCTATAAATATCTAAAGAAAACACTCAAACAAACCGAAAATAATGATAGAAAAGGATATTTTGCCGGGGTTAAGAATATGACAAAACTACTGAAAGGTTTAGGAATAATAATCGGAATTATAGTAATATTTATGTTTATTACTGCATGTGCTCCTAATAAAAGCTCTTTGAAAAATGAGCCGTCGCCAATGACAGTTTCTGATACAAAACCCCAGGGAAATTCACCGAATGAAGAATCTTTCAATCTGGATGAAATCGGAAGCAACTACGAAAACGATAATAATAAACCCGAAAGTGATCCCAGACTCGATGAATATTCTAAACGTGATAATTCAGATGATATTGCCGTCGCCGGTTTTTCAGATCCGAATGACCAAACAGGTTTGGCCTCTTGGTATGGAAGGGAATTTCACGGAAGAAAAACAGCGTCCGGAGAAAGTTTTGATATGTACGACATGACTGCCGCTCACAGAACTTATCCATTCGGCACTGTGCTGCTGGTCAAAAATGTTGAAAACGGCAAATCCGTTAAAGTGAAAATTAATGATAGAGGACCCTACGTTGAGCGAAGGGTAATAGATTTATCTTACGCCGCGGCAAGAAACATCGGAATTCTGGCGAAGGGCGAAGCGATGGTGAGCATTAAAGTTATATCAATGGGTAAAAATAATAAGAAAAATACTCCATCGGTTGCTTCGGTATCAGGACCAGCGGACACCGAAGATTACGATACTGTGCCGGCGCCGATAAAGACCGAGCCGATTGCTGACGGCAACTTTGAAATTCAGGCTGGCGCTTTTTATTCTAAAAAGAACGCGGATAAATTGAAAGAACAGATTGCGGATATAGTTGATAACGAAGTTATCGTTGTTAAAGACGGTGATTATTACAAGGTAAGAGTTACAAATATCAATTCGAAAAAAACTGCCAACAAGTATAAAAAAGCTTTATCTGAAGAAAGCATTAGCTGTGTAATTATTGAGAAAGACTAATCGTATTAACTTTCATCTTTCATAAAAAAAGCCCGCCGTTAGGCGGGCTTTCTATTAGACTGTAATCACCAGAATTATGCTTTTTTGCTTTCAGCCACGATAGCCTTGTAATAATTAAGATCTGTATACAATTCGTCTTTAAGAGGATTCTTCTTATTCTTAACAATAACATAAGCCTGATATCCGGCAACTGCTATGTTTGATAGAAGCGCTATAATCGAAAATATATAATGTGCTGCCGGCGAGTGTGTTGATTTCACGGCAAACTGAGCACTGGTAAAAAACCATGGCACTGTTAAAGTAAACATCATCATAAACGCTAATGTCTGAGCACGATGCTGTAACCACGCGCCTTTTTTAATGAAAAACGCTGGTATTGTACAAGCAAGGAGAAGAACAACACCGGAATACATCGCACGGTCGGATACGCTATTGTAAACATAAGCGAGATTCCAAAAGTCATACGCAAGAATCCAGAACCACATCATATCCGGCCATAGCATATCTTTCTTTTTATCCTGTCCGATAATAATCCCAAACCATCCGCATATAGTAACGATATTCAAAATACCCGCGATACCGTTAATGTAATTCCATGGACCCGCGTTGGTCGCATAACCGTCAATATTAGCAAATACTCCAATAAGCTGACCATTAGCTATTGCGTTAGCAACTAAACCTGGAAGCTGGAAATCTCTTGCAACAGCTTCCGCGATATTAATCGCGAGAATAAATGCAGGAAAACTCAAAGCGATTTTATTCTTCTGCAGTTTCGGGATATAGCGGATAGCCATAAAACCTATACATCCTGCCAGTGACGAATAAACCTTAGCCCATTGAAACCATGAACCCGCACCTGTACCTGCAACCGCAGTTTTAGGCCAAACAAAAATTGTAAGAATAACCGGAAGAACGATGAACATAGCTACTCCCAGCCACTTATTCAAACGTGCGATTTCATTTAGCAGAATAAGTGCGATTAAAAAAACAACGACGATTACGCCGGTTGAAAGAGAAAACGGTTCGAAAAAAAACATATTCACCCCTTTTGACATACAGATATCTTTTGATTCTTGTATATCCTGAAATTTATAGAATTGATAACTGAATTAGTAATTATTTACACAATATTTGTCAAATATTATAATTAAATAAATTATCTTTTAAGAGTCTCGATTTCTTCGTAGAGTTCAATGATTGCCGGGCAAGCCAGATAATTATCCAGACTGGCAATTAACTCTTTAAAATACGGAGTCGAATTGTGAAAATCGATAGATTCCTGATCGAAATACTTTTCGTAGAAAAAATATTTCCCTTTAACACTTTTAGATACATGCAGGGAATATACTAACGCGCCCTTTTCATTTTGAACATTTCTAACCATAGCTCTCAATAATTCTTCCAATTCCTTTTCACTACCGGGTTTCGCCGTTAATGCCGCTGTAATAACTGTCATGTAGATTCTCCTATAATTATATTGTTCAGAATGTCGATTTATACATCCTGTAAAATCGACAGCCTGATTGATTACCTTTTTTAATAAATATCTATCGGTCCTTCAATATCACCTTCTATAAACTGTCTGGCGAAATCATCCTGCTTTGAAAAAAAGTCTTCCTTCCTGCCGTTGAAAACTGTCATGCCGCCATATAGCAAAATTACGCTGTCGGCGATTTTCTCGGCAAACTTCAAATCGTGAGTAACAACAATTGACGTGACGGAATCTTTGTCTCTAATGTCGAGAACCAGGTCCGCGATAGAGTCAGTTAGTATCGGGTCTAAACCGGCGGTAGGATCATCATAAAGAATAACCCTGGGATTCATGCAAAGCGCTCTCGCGAGACCGACCCTTTTCTGCATACCGCCGCTCAACTCAGATGGCAGCTTATTTTCAGCACCGGTCAGTCCGACACTTTTCAAAGACAATGTAACTTTTTCTAAAATAGAATCCTCGCCAATATCGCGTCTTCTCATGCCGAAAGCGACATTATCAAAAACCGTCATGGAATCAAACAACCCGCCCCGTTGAAAAACATAAGCCGAATGAGTCTTATCGCCGATCCTTTTGTAATACATATCCTTCGAAACATTTTCTCCCGAAATTTGTATTGAACCGCCTTCAAAAGGCAGCAGCGCCGCGATGCACTTCAAGAGTACACTTTTCCCGGAACCGTTTTTCCCCAGGACGACAGTAATCCCCTTAGCTTTTGTTTCAAAAGTTATATTGTTGATTATTACTTTGTCGGCGAACTTCTTTGTCAAATTATTAACTGTAATCATTTTACTTATACATATTGTTATAATATTCTTTAATTGACAGCAAAATATTGATATACGAGACGTAACGTTCTTCGGGAATTTTGCCTTTTTCAACAAGTCTTTTCACTTCGCAGCCCGGCTCATGATCATGCGTGCAGCATTGAAATCCGCATTTTTTAGAATATTTTGAAAACTCATAAAAGTACTGCGACAATAAATGCGGCTCGATA
>CAYLTM010000007.1:0-1004 GCA_964386495.1 uncultured Leptospirales bacterium | reverse complement strand
CGAGTCGATGTAATCGCTATCACCTTCGGAAAACATCATAACGTTGGTGGTCGTGTGTCTTCCCTTGCCGGTACTTTCAGAAATTTCGTTCACATACATAACGGTTTCCGGCAGAATTTTCTGTAGAATCGATGTCTTTCCCACGCCTGAAAATCCCGCAAATATGGATCTTTCCCCTGCAATACGATTCTTCAATTCATCAATACCAATATTATTTTCCGCCGAGGTAATAAACACTTCAAGCGCGGTTTTCGCGTAATACTCTTCCACATATGTGAGAAATTCTTCGGTTGCCAAATCAACTTTATTCAAACACAAAATAGGGGTGATGCCTTCTCTCATGGAATGCACACAAAGTCTGTCGACAAATCGAAGATTCATAAGCGGATCAATAAACGATTGAATGATTACTAAATTATCGAGGTTCGCGGCAATGATATCCTGTTTTGTTTTCCTTCCCTTAAATTTTCTGGAAAATATATTTTTCCGCGGTAAAACTTCTTTTATAATGCAGCTGTCGTCATTCATTTCGAAAATCACATTATCGCCGACAGCTACGGGGTTGGAAAATTCTTTCCATTGTTTATCGATACGGATTTTGCCCTTTAAAAAACAGTTATATTCCCTGCCTTCGAATTTTACAGCATAGTATAAACCGTAAGCTTTTGTGACCACTCCGGTTTTTTCATTTTTATTATTATTCATTGAGATTTTTCATTATTTGTTAGTATCACCTGAAATTATCATAATACTGTAATAAGTAAATTTTACATCATTTTTATCAATCATTATTTATTTTCGTTCCGGCTTCGCCGGAACTTATCGCAGGGCTTCCCTGCGGGGCTTCATCAGGGGCTTCGCCCCTGAACCCCTTTTTTATTGTACATAAAAGTAATCAATTTCTTTATTTATTTTGGTTCCGGCTTCGCCGGAACTTATCGCAGGGCAGCCCTGCGGGGCTTCATCAGGGGCTTCGCCCCTGAACCCCTTTTTTATTGTACATA
>CAYLTM010000006.1:42806-53599 GCA_964386495.1 uncultured Leptospirales bacterium | reverse complement strand
TATAAAAACAAAGGTATTGAAGATTTACTAGACGCTGTTATTGATTATCTTCCTTCACCGATAGATGTAGGTGCTATTGTTGGTACTGATATTGACGATCCGGAGAAAACTCATTCTCGTCATCCAGTGAAAACTGAACCTTTCGCTGCTCTTGCATTTAAAATTATTAATGACCCTTATGTTGGTCAGCAGACTTTTATAAGAATATATTCCGGCGAGTTAAAGAGCGGTACTCAGCTGCTTAACCCAGGAAAAAGTTTTAAGGAAAGAATTGGTCGTATTCTTAGAATCCGTGCGAAAGATAGAGAAGAAATTTCTGTTGCCGGTGCGGGGGAAATTGTTGCTCTTATCGGTATGAAGGAAACTAAGACAGGAGATACTCTTTGTGATGTTGAAAATCCAATTATGCTGGAAAGAATTCACATCCCGCCTTCGGTTATTGAAATGAAGGTTAATCCTAAAAACCGCAGAGATGAAGAAAAACTTGGTATTGCGTTAAACAGACTTTCTATAGAGGATCCATCTTTTAACATTAGGGTGGACGAAGAATCCAATGAAACAATTATTTCAGGTATGGGCGAGCTTCATCTTGAAATTAAAATTGATGTTCTAAAAGAAGAGTTTGGTCTTGAGGTTGAAGTAGGCGAGCCTTCAGTAGCTTTTAGAGAAGCAATGCTTACTCCGGTTGAAGAGGAAGTTAAATTTTCTAAACAGACTGGTGGTAAGGGTATGTTCGCTCAGACTGTTATCCGTTTTGAACCAAATCCTGGTAAAGGTTTTGAATTTGTGAACATGATTAAGGGTGGTGCTATTCCTAATGAATATATTCCATCCTGTAGAAAAGGTATTCAGAAATCCCTTGCAGATGGTATTCTTGCAGGTTATGAGATTCTTGATATTAAGGCGATTCTGGTGGATGGTAATTACCATGCGGTGGATTCATCCGATATGGCTTTCCAGATTTGTGCTGCGATGTGTTTCAAAAAAGCGTTTTTAAAAGCAAATCCGGTTATTCTAGAACCGATAATGGAAGTTGAAGTTAATACTCCAGACGATTATATCGGGGATGTTGTCGGCGACTTGAATAAGAGACGCGGTAAAATTCTTAATATGCGCAGATTCCGTAAAGGAGCACAAAAGGTTGAGGCTATGGTGCCTTTAATGGAAATGTTCGGATATGCGACAAGATTACGTTCATTATCAAGCGGTAGAGCAAACTACTCAATGGAGTTTTCTAAATACGAGCAGGTTCCAAAAGACATTCAGGAAAAGGTTGTTAAGGCTGCACAGGAAAAGAAAGCACTTAGAAATCAATAGATGATAATAAAAAAGCCGGTTTTTAACCGGCTTTTTTATTGTACTTAGAAAATAGTAAAGTATCTTCTATGTTTTGGTGGTATTTATGGCTAGCCGCAGCCAACGGCGGCGGAGTAGCGTTTTATCACCAACTTACGAAAAGTTCATATTTAATGAACATCTGTCTCAATAAAGTTATTATAGATCTTTCGAGCATTTTCATCGATATAAACAATTTCGCAACCAACCTTGATTACTTTATTTTCAAGAAGTGCTATGTTTCTCACTATCACAAGTATGGGTATCACCAAATTATCGGGTAGCATCAAAGTAAAATATATATAACTTTTCTCCTGGAAGTATCGTAAATATGTTCTATCCTTGAAAACCAGACCAATCCCTTTCGCGGAAAGATCTGAAACAAGTAATTTGTCATCAAGCAGTGAAAGAATATTCATCTTCACCATCAATGCTTCGGCGGTTTTAGCTAGACGAGTCACCATATCCAGAATAGATTCTTTTAATGGGGAAGTATTATTTACCTGGATGAAACCGATTGGTATTAAAGATTTGAAGTTTATTGGAACCGCAATCTCTGAAACAAAGTTTTTTCTATTAATAAGATAATAGTCTTTACTGTAGATGTTTTCAAAATAATATTGTTCTTCCGGCGTACCTTTCTTTTGTGCAAAATCGGAGATTACATATGCTGGCTTTTTCTCATAAAAATAATGCATTCTTGGGTCAGACATTCCTTCGCTTCTGAAATAAATTTTCGTGTATTGAAAAACCTTTTCGATTTCTGATGATATGGCAAGTTTAATCTGACTGATTTTTCTCGCTTCAAGTGCCATAGTTTTTTCAATAATAAAGTCGGAGGTTATTTTTGTAACAAATAGGACTAGTTTACCCTGTCCTGCTGCCGTTTTTCTTTCTTCATGTCTTTGAGCCGATATTATTTGAATTTTTTGAGCCTGAAAAATATAAACAGAATCATCCTGTTCCTGGCGAAGGAACAGGAGTTGCGCATATAGCGTATCATTTTCCGTTCTGGTGAAAATGATACAGTTCGGAGGCATGGTTTTTACCATTGGTATCTTCAGAGCTATTTCCTTATTAGATGAACCCATGAATGTTATACGCATATTTAAGGTTTTAGTTTTAAGATAAACTTCTTTGTTGATGAAATATTTATAAAATATTTCATCAAATTTGGATGTATCCGTTATTGTTTCTATCGCTCCGGCCATTATTTCACCTTATTCCAAAGAAAATTTTGTATGGATCATCTATAATTTTATTGTGACCATATTGATTAATTCTTTTAAATCTTCTATATCATGTTTTATGCTTTTCATTCCAGATGTGCTGCCTTTTACTTTTGCTGTGTGGTATTTATTAATCAACTCATGCAGCATCTCTTGAAGTTCTGTAACACTGTTTTCTATGTCGTCAGTATCGACTTTAGCTGTACCCAAGTCTGGATGTTTCCCTGAATCGTAATCAGCATATTCAAATTCCATCGTTTCAAGATTTACTATCTGACCCCAAACCGGCACAAGGGTTTTGTATCCGAATTTTTCTCTTATAGTTTCTGAAAAATTTAGAGCCGCGTTTTCTTCGCCATGAACAACGAATACTGTGAGATTTTTATTTTTTATTGCAGACATCCATTGTAATAAACCATCTCTATCGGCATGACCGGAAAATCCACCCAATGTGTGAATTTTTGCGTTTACCGCGACATCCTCCCCATATACACGGACTCTTTTAGCTCCATCAACAAGAAGCCGTCCTAGAGTTCCTTCAGCCTGATAACCGACAAATATTACGCTTGATTGTGGTTTATAAAGATTATTCTGAAGGTGGAATTTAATACGTCCTGCTGTACACATGCCGGACGCGGAAATAATTATTGAACCTTTAGCTTTTTTATTTAGTTCTTTAGATTCGGCGGTACTTTGAACCATATGCAGATTTGGAAAATCCAGCGGATTGATACCTGATTTATACAGATCATTCATTTCATCGTTAAAGCAGTCGGTGTTGTTTCTGAAAATTTCAGTTGCAGCAATAGCTAGCGGTGAATCGATAAAAACTGGAATTTGGGGAATATTATCTTCTCTGAATAATTTTGACAGAGTGAAGACGATTTCCTGTGTTCTTTCAACCGCAAATGACGGAATTACCATATTTCCTTTTTTATTGAATGCGTCATGAATTATTGTTTTAAATTCTTCGTAAGTGTCGCTTTTACTTTTATGTAAGCGATCGCCATAGGTGGATTCTATAAATAAATAATCAGCATCTTCGACAGTTTCAGCTTCTTTAATAATTGCCTGACCTTTCGGACCAAGGTCTCCCGAGAAAACCAGTTTTTTGTCTACGCCATTTTCGGTAACGAAGATTTCCAGAAAAGAAGATCCGAGAATATGACCTGCATCTCTAAAGCGGCATTTTACTCCCGGGACAACATTGAACATATCGCCATATTTTTGAGGATTGAGATATTTTAAAGATTCAGCTGCGTCTTCTCCGACATAAAGGGGCAATACGGCTTCCCTGCCAAGTTTCTTGTTGCGTTTTGTTTTCCATTCAGCATCCATTTCCTGAATATGTGCACTGTCCGGCAGCATAACCTGCAATAAATCACATGAGGCTTTTGTCGCGAAGATTTTTCCTTTGAAACCGTCTTTTACAAGTTTAGGAATCAGTCCGCTGTGGTCAATATGAGCGTGAGTTAATATCAATGCGTCAATTTTATCTGGTGCATATATAAGACTAAGATAGTTTCTTTCTTTTAGTTCTCTTGTTCCCTGAAACATCCCGCAGTCGATCATAATAGTAAAATTTTCATTTTTTAAAATGTAGGAAGATCCAGTTACTGTTCTAGCCGCACCAATAAATTCTACTTTCATTGACTCCTCACATAATGTATTATTAAGTATCTGCAATATTGCTGACATATACTTTATTTATGTATAATACAAAAAAACAATATGTCAAGAAAATTTAATAAATTATTGATTTTTTTACGATAATATTAATGATATACGTATCATAAAATGGTTATACACAATAATTACAGCTCTCCGCCCGCCAGCGGCGGGCGGAGGCGATAATTTCAGTGGAAAACCATTCTCTGATAGGTGTAAAAGATTAATAAAATAATAATAATTATGGTGGACACATGAATAACCGGCAATATTGGAGACTTCTTTTTGACGGGGAATGTCCGTTATGTACAAAATTTTCAGAGTATGTGAAGCGTTTTGATATCAATAAATGTGTGTTGGCGATACCCCTTCAGGAATATTATAAAACTGATAAATCAATTTCAATTGATTCCTTAATGAAAGATGTTCATCTTCTCGGCGATAATGGTGAAATTCTTGTCGGTGGCGATGCTGTGCAGCAGATAATTCTTGTAATTCCCCAGACAAAACCTTTTCAATGGATGTTGAAAGGCAAAGCTGGTAAAAAGATTTCAAGAGCTGTATATTTTTCTATGAAATCTGTCCGTTCTTGTATTAGATGCCGCCATATCCTGTCAACACGTCATTAATCAATATTCAATAATTTTACCCGCCTGTTTAAAGCTGTAAAATCCCTGCTCGGTAATGATTATGTGGTCGAGTAAAGGGATTCCGATAATTTTACCGGCATCTGCCAGTCTTTTTGTGGTTATTTCATCATTTTTCGACGGATAAAGATTTCCCGATGGGTGATTATGGCATACTATTATAGAACATCCGGATTCTTTAATTGCTGATATGAAAATCTCCCTCGGATGAACGATTGTTTCATTAATTGTTCCAATAGAGATTAGATTGTTTTTTATAACACAATTTTTGTTATCGAGAACAAGCACGTGAAACTGTTCCTGTTTTAAACAGGCAAAATCCGATAACAAATATTTCCAGACTTTATCCGGCGAGTCGAGAATATGACCAAATTCGTTGTTAGACAATACCCGTTTACCTAACTCTATTGCCGCAACCAACTTCACAGCTTTTTTCAGACCAATACCTTTCTCGCGGCTAAGTTCACGCAGACCGGTTTTATAGATACCATGGATTCCATTGTATTTGTAAAATATTTCACCAGCAAGAGTGAATACATCTTTTTCAGCTGAACCGGTATTTAGAACTATTGACAACAGTTCAATGTCTGATAATGTTGTAATATCGTATCCCGCTAAACATTTTTGTACGGGAAGCAATGCGTTATTGATTTCACTTACTTTCATTTTTTTACCCTCTATTATATATAAGACAAAATTTTAAAAGTTAAGAATGATTTTGCTAAAAAATTAAAAATTTATTGAAAAATATTCAATTTTATTACAAAATGACTTAAATGACGGTTCTAACCGTTCCTACTACTCAGGTAAGAAGGTGAAAATGTACTGGAATAAAGATATTGAAACATTGAGTAAAGCTGATCTTGAAAAACTTCAGTTGGATAAACTGAAAAAAACGTTTGAAAACGCTAATAATTCAAAGTTTTATAAAAAGCGTTTTGAAGAGCACTCGATAAATATTCATAAAATTGATTCGCTTACTTTTTTAAAAGATCTTCCTTTTACGACAAAGAATGACCTTCGTCTCAGTTATCCGGACGGAATGATAGCTGTTGAAAAAGATCAGATTGTCCGGCTTCACGCATCATCCGGAACCACAGGGAAATCCACCGTAATATTTTATACGATGGATGATATTAACCGTTGGGCGGATCTTGTCGCACGGGGAATGTATTCTGCCGGTATCCGCAGAAAAGATATCTTTCAGAACATGATGGGGTATGGACTTTTTACTGGCGGGTTAGGGCTTCATTACGGTGCGGAAAAATTAGGCTGCATGGTTATTCCCTCGGCGGCGGGAAATTCCTTGAAACAGATTCAGCTTATACAGGATTTCTATTCCACAGTTATACACATCACTCCGAGTTATTCTCTGCATCTCGCTGAAGTTATTCAGGAGCAGGGAATCGATCCCAGGGAGCTTCCAATTAAAAAAGCTATAATGGGTGCTGAACCATATTCTGAAGAAACGAAAAATAAAATTGAACAAATATATAATGTTGATGTAATAAATTGCTACGGTCTTTCTGAAATGAATGGTCCTGGCGTGGCGTTCGAGTGCAGCGAGAAAAGCGGAATGCATCTGGCGGAAGATTATTACATTGCTGAAATAATCAACCCTGACACCTGTGAAGTATTAAACGATGGCGAGATTGGAGAGCTGGTGCTTACTCATATCGCACGGGACGCTATGCCGATTATCCGTTACAGAACCCGCGATTTAACCAGAATAATTTCCGAACCATGTGCTTGCGGAAGAACTCATAGACTGCTTGACAGAATGAAGGGACGCACAGACGATATGCTAATCATCAGCGGTGTGAATGTTTTTCCGTCGCAGGTCGAATCTGTTCTTATGGGCGTGCCGGAGGTCGGAAATAATTATCAGATAGTAATTGACAGAGTTCATAATCTCGACAAAATGCACGTGAAGGTGGAGCTGTACTCTAAAATGTTTCATGGCGATTTAAACGAGCTTAATCAGATAAAAAATAAAATAACTAATCTGCTTAAATCAACCATAATAATAACACCGATAGTCGAGCTGCTTGAACCTGGATCTCTGCCGCCGTCAACGGGTAAAGCTGTGCGGGTCATCGATAACAGAAAAATATAAAGGGGTGATTATATGCCGTATCAAGTATCAGTTTTTGCCGAAAATAAACCCGGCAAAATCGAAAAAGTCACAAAAATTCTATCTGCAAATAATATTAATATCCGTGCGATAACAATATCAGATGCTGGAGATTACGGTATCATAAAATTGCTTCTGGACAACCCGGAAAGGGGATGCGATCTTTTAAAGGAAAACACTGTTCCGGCAACTCTAAAGCAGATTATAGCGGTTAAAATTAAAGATCAAGTTGATGGGCTTCACAAAATCGCGGAAATTCTGAGCAGGAATTTGATTAACGTGCAGGACGCTTACGGTTTCATTGTGGAGAAGGATAAACACGCGGTTCTGATTTTTCAGACAGATAATATTTCTAAATCTGAAGGTCTTTTGAAAAACGCCGGATTGACAATATTGTCCGATTCGGAACTTTATACTTTATAGAAAGCTGTTCGGTGATTAGCCGTAAAAAAGGAGCCATATGAGCTACATACGTGTGTGGAAAGAAATGGATGCTGTTGATATTGAAAAGCATCTTGTGATTTTTGATGATCTTTCCGGGCATTGCCCCGGCTGTAAAAAGACAGGTATTAAATACGAGCAGATTACAGAATGTCCTGAATGCGGGCGTTCTTTCAAGTATATTACTTTTAGGGATAATCCGCAGACTCAAAAAGGTTTGCTGGTTTTAAATAAAATTATAAAGCATTTCCCCGGTCTTGCAATCATTAATTATGATGATTACAAACACGAAATAGACAAGCTTAAAGTTAAAGATCTTTTCGGCAGCGCCAAATGAAGAATATATGTATTTTGCTGATAATGTTTTTGGTGTCAATGTTTACTCTAAAATGTTCCATTCAAAATAATAATAGTGAACCGCTGGAAAAAGATAAAACTATCACAACTATTTCCAGATCCTTGAATCCTTTTTATAGCAACGATAATATAATAAAAATCCAGACGGGTAACGCTGATTATGTGATCAATTTAGAAATGGTAAATAGTGATTATAAGAAAAAGAAAGAAATTGACAGTAAGCAGATTACAGCAGAAATAAAAGTTATTTCCGATTATTTTATAACAGCAGAAAATTTCAAGTCCGGTAAAATTGACATTCTTGTATTATCTTTTGATGAATATTTGAAAATATATGACCAGATAGCGGTTGCCGTTCCTTCAATAATATATGTCAGTCACTATCTGACAGATTCTGTATTGTTAGCTAACGATCCGATAGCGTCAGTAACCGAATTGTCAGGAAAGAAAATATCTGCTTTAAATAATTCACCTGAACTTTATTTCCTGGAACTTCTGCTTAGAATTAATAATGTCGTGGATTGCACTATTGTGAAAACCGCTTCAAATACTGAAAGTTCCGCGAATCTTATATCCGGTATAACTGATGTATCATATATATCCGCTATTGAGTATTCCTCTTCACCGGATTTGAAAAAGAAGACAGTTCTATTTACTAATAATAATTTCTACAATTATTTTCCGGTTCTTGTAATCGTCAGAGAAAATCATCTAATTAAACAATATGCCAATATTCAGATTATGATTAAGGATCTACTCACTTTATCAAACAATCTAAATGAGACAAATAAGGAAAAAAGAAACAATTATTTTCAATCAAAGGGATTATCTGATGAAAATATTTCCAAAATAAAATATTTGCGTTACGCGCAATACTACGATAATCTATCTTACTTTTCAGTTACGCCGGACAGCATTACTAACTTTTTTTCCGTATACAAGTTTTATGTTGATAATCAGAGTCTTGTTCTTTATGATCGAATGAATTCTTCGATGATTTCAAATTTATTTGACCTATTCAAAAATGATAAAAAGAAATTTACAGTTAATTCTGAGACTCTAAAGAATAAAACCAGAGTATTTAATGTGCCTGTTAGTTATAATGATAATCAATATGCTACCACGATTGATGTTGATAAACAGATGAAAATTTTAGCTCGATTTTTTTATGGCGTGCAAAATTGTGAAATTCAGTTGTCATTTAAATTCGGTAAAAATGATTCCAAAGATGTGAATTTCTGGAACGAACGAGTTAGGAACTTTTCCGGCGATTTAAGTAAGCGGTACGGAATAAGTGGCAACTTTATTAAGATAAATTATAATGAACTCTATAATATTAAGACAATTTCGGAAAACAACAGTTATGACAATAGTGAAATAATCGCTTCTGTAAATGTTTATCCGTCTGTACTACTGCCCTGAAATGACTGACAAATATATTTTTTCAGCTTTTATATTTTTTGTCGGATTATGTCTCGGCAGTTTTTTCTATACGCTTTCACTACGGTTTTCCTCCTCAGAAAAATATAACCGTTTCATTGAGATATTTTATAAACCTTCATACTGTTATAATTGCGGTGAGAAAATTGGTTTGATAGCGTTAATACCACTCGTTGGATATGTCTTGTCGATTGGGAAATGCCGGAAATGCGGTTATAAGATTTCTACTCTTTATCCAGCAATTGAATTTTTGTATGCTATATTGGGATTATCGTTATATCTGAAATTCGGATTTTCCGTAGAAACTCTGTTGACTTATCTATTCTTATGCTTTGCTGTTTGTGCGTCGCTGGTTGATTACAAGAAAATGATTGTTCCCGATTCAATGGTTGTTGTTTTATTTATAATTGCCGTAATTAACACAGTTTTTTTTAATAGGGATATTGCCAGCATATACGGAATGCTGTTTATGTTTATTGTTTTTTTTCTCATAATTTTTATTTTTCCCGGCGGCTTTGGCGGCGGAGATTTGAAATATTCAGCCGTGCTAGGTCTTTTCAGCGGTCTTCAGCATTCGATTCTGATACTTGAAGTCGCTCTTGTCAGCGGTTCAATATTCGGAATTATTTTCGTTATACTCAAAAAAAGCGGATTAAAAGTTAAAATTCCGTTCTCGCCTTTTTTAACACTTGGTCTTGTGGTGTCGATTTTCTTTGGTACAGATATTTTGCTCTTTTACTGGTCTTTGATATAGTTACTGGTGATTAATTTACCAGTAACTATATCAATAAAGATGTATTGCCATTTTTGTTAAAAATGGAATCTGTGTTTATACAGGTTTGAAATATTTATTTAGCATACCGGCAAGCTCATTTACCAGAAAAGGTTTTCGAATACTGTCTGTAAAACCATAATCTTCAGGTTTGGAAATAATCGGATCTTCCGAATAACCGCTTGAAGCGAATACCGGCAGGTTCGGATAGAGCTTGCGAATATCCTGTATTACATCTTTACCTCCTTTACCTCCGGGAATTGTCAGATCAAGAATTACTCCAAGAATAGAGATGTTTTCAGTATGATACTTAGTAATAAGTGTAAGAAGAGAGTCCCCGTCTTTAACAAACTCGGATTCATATCCCATGTATTTTAACATCTCACTAACAATGTCCAGTATGAAATCTTCATCGTCCATAATGACTATTTTCCCTATCCCAGTGTGCGATATGGTATTAATTATATTTTCAGTCAATTGTTTGTTTTTTGAGGCGGGGATAAATATATGAAACGCCGCACCTTTACCTTTTTCAGATTCAATCTCAATTTTACCATTATGGTTTTTTATTATAGAGTAGCTGCTCGCAAGACCAAGACCTGTTCCTTGAAGTTTTGTTGTGAAAAAAGGATCAAAAATCTTTTTCAGGTTATCTTTGTCTATTCCAATTCCTGAATCGATAATTGAAATTTTAATAAATTCCGTATTTTGTAAATCATCATCGTTAGTAGGTTTAGTATCCGGTTGGATCATTACATTCGATGCGGTAA
>CAYLTM010000006.1:29929-42796 GCA_964386495.1 uncultured Leptospirales bacterium | reverse complement strand
TAATAGTTACTACTCCACCTTCCGGCATTGATTGTTTAGCATTGATAAGAATATTATCGAACACCTGCGACATTTGATTTCTGTCGAAATCGCATAGCATTAAGTTTTTATCTATGTTTATTCTGCTTAGAACATTAGATCCGGTTAGCGCGAACTCTGCACAGTCTTTAAGAACCTCCCCAATATCACCGGTCTTCTTAATGGGAATTCCGCCTTTTGAAAATGTGATAAGCTGATGTGTTAGATCCTTTGCTCTCTCATGTGTAGCTATAGCTTTATCAAGGTACTTAATGATTTTCGTGTCTGTTGATTCGAGACGTGCCATGTTTATAAAGCCAAGAATCCCGCCGAGAAGATTATTGAAATCATGTGCGATTCCAGCGGCAAGATAACCAATCGATTCGAGTTTGTCTGTTTTATGAATACTGTCAATCATCTTCTCTTTTTCTGTTACGTCTCTAAAAACTATAACAACACCAGTGGTTTCGCTTTTTTCGTTTTTAATCGGCGCCGCACTGTCCGCGATTATTTTTTCATCACCGTTGCGGGATATCAATACTGTATGATTTGCCAGCTCAATGATTTGTCCGGTCTGTAAAACCTTTGCTGCTGGATTTTCGCATGGTTGTTTTGTTTTCTGATTAATAATATTGAAAATTTGCGTTAACTCTTTACCTTCAGATTCTTTACGAGACCAACCAGTAAGTTCTTCTGCAGCTTTATTGATATTTGTAATAGTTCCTTCAATATCCGTTGTGATTACACCGTCTCCAATACTCATCAATGTGATACGCAGTCTTTCTTTTTCCGCGTGCAGTGCTTTCTCAGCTTCGCGGCGTTTTGTAATATCGTGTATAATTGACTGGTAGGTATTGTCGGGCATTAATTTGGTGTGCATTTCGATAGGTATTATAGAATTGTTTCTGCATAACATATCACGTTCCGTATATACTGTAAGTCCTTCTTTAAGAAGATCAAATCTGAAAGGTTTGCTATCTAGGCTACCTCGAGTAAATACACCGTCAGTAATATGTCTTCCTATGTAGTAGCTTCTGTCTTTTCCGGTTAATGCCGTAATGGCAGTATTAGCATCGATAATAACACCTTTTAAATCGCCAATCAATATTCCGCCTACAGCAAAATTAAAGAGTTCTCGGTATTTTTTTTCGCTCACAGTTAATGATATTTCTGCAGACTTTCTCTCGCTAACTTCAATTGAAAGATCTTCTATTGTTCGCTTAAGCTGTATACTCATTTCCCTGAATACACGTTTTAATTCAACCGTTTCAGTAATCCAACCGGAAGGGTCATCAGGAATTTGTTTTCCTTGGGTGAATTGTTTAACATTTGTGTTAAGTTCAAGAATGGGCGAGGTTATCCATCTGGCGGCAAAAATTGCTAATATCGCCGCTGTAATAATCGCTAAAGCCAACAATGCAAATGTGCGGTATTTATCGGATGCTACCTGCTCTAAAATTCCAATTTCAGGAATAACAGTAATAATAAGCCAATTAGGTGCGAAGTCAGCTCGAATTTGACTGATATAAATATGTGTCCTTATATTATTTATTTGTGTTATAATATTAGCATTCGTTTTAACTTTAGAAAATTCTTTATATTGCTTTATAATTGCTTTAGAGCTTTCTTTAATGAATTGTTCATTGCTGTTTGCAGCATTAATTCTGATGAACTTTCCTGATGACTCATCTTTTTTGTAAAGGTCAGTATCGTTGGATGACGCGATTAAAAGCCCGTCCATTTCAATTATATAACTATGTGAGTTTTTTGTTCTAATGTTTTTTAAATAGCCGCTTAACTGAGATAGAAAAAGGTCTACCGATAAAACACCTAGTACATTTTTATTTGCGTCATATACGGGATTACTTGCGGATATAACCATGTCCTGTCCTGTGAAAAGAACATAAACAGGACTCCATGTTGGAAAACCGTTTTTTACCGCGTTAATAAACCATGGCCGTTCAGCCGCGTTAAAAAATTTTATAGTTGTTAAAAGATTGATGGGTTTGCCATTGTAATCAACCCTGTATTTTTCAAAAAGACCGCTTTTAAAGTTTTCTGTTTTTATTGTGAAATATTCATTAGAATTGTCGCGTCCGGCGTTTGCCAGACCGCCGGATAAATTTCCGAAATATATGCTGTTGATTGTTTTATATATCTTTGTTTGACTGAAAAAATGATTAATTAGAGCTTCCTGATCATTTACATTTAACAATTTCTGAGATATCGCACTTACATTAAGACTATTTATTGTATGGGGCACAGAGAAAAAATTATTTAAGTGATTATCAATTTTAGAATCGATTTCAGTTATCAGCTGATTAGTAACATGCTCGACGGCTTTTTGTCCATTATCAATCAACAGATAACTAATTACTCCGGAAACTGTTATAATCTGTACAGTAAACAAAACAATAATTATTGTTCTAATTGATCCTTTTACTTTTAAAAATGCAGGCAGTTGTATTCTCATATTTTTCCATATTATTCAGTTATTGGATATTTTACTATAAAAAGTGCACCTTCTCCTGGTTTGCTTTCACAGACAACAGTTCCGAAAAAATTATAATTTACTATGTTGTAAACAATATTCAATCCTAGACCAGTACCCCCCTGATTCCTTTTTGTTGTAAAAAAAGGTTCGAAAATTTTGCTGATATAATCCGGAGAAATTCCTTTTCCGTCGTCAAAAAATTTTAACACAAAAGTTTTTCCTTCGATAAAAGCTTCTATGATGATATTTCCTTCGTTTCTATCCTCCAATCCGTGAATCAGCGAATTTATTACAAAGTTAGTAATTATTTGTGAGAACAGACCAGGATACCCATTAAGTTCGAGATTGTCATCACAGATAACTTTTATAGTGTAATTTTTATTTTGATATTTAGGTTTTAGACTAAGAAGAATTGTATTTATGTAGTCTTTTAATTTAAAGATGCGTCTCTCTTCATTTTTTCTGTCGGACGCGACCTTTTTAAAGCTGGTAATTAATTCAGCCGCTCTCTGAAGATTGATAGTTGTTATGTTAAATGATTCTTTTATTTCGTCGATAAAACGGGAAAGATCGGATTTCGAGAGAGTATTGCTTTGAAAAGCCCCGTCAATATCAATTAACCTTTTCATGCCGTGCGTAATCGCTGTGAGTGCTGTTCCAACCGGTGTGTTTATTTCATGGGCGACTCCTGCAACCATTTCGCCAAGCGATGCCATTTTTTCAGCCTGGATAAGCTGATTAGTTCTTTTTTCAACAAGGTACTGCATATTCATATTGTAATCTTCTATCGTCTCAGCCATTTCATTAAAACTTTTAGCGAGACTGCCGATTTCATCAATGTTATGAATGTCGATCCTTGTATCGAATTCTTTATTTGCCAAATTTTTTACAGATTCTTCAAGGTAAACGACAGGGTCGAGTACAGTTCTTTTGAGACTTAGAAAGTCGAAAAGAATAATAGTAATCATCATAACAAGTATTAAAAGTAAGTCCTTGAAAAAAGAATAAACAAGTTCCTTCCTAATGAAATTATCAGTAAAATATATATTGATTACGCCGATAAGGTTGTCATTTTGATAGAAAATTTTTGTACTCTTCTGTAAAAAAGGATTGTACAGTTCTTTATAATGTTCTGCCGGATAAATTTGTTTAATGGTGCCGTCAACTCTGAGTTTACCGATATTCAGTCCTTTAGTTTGAATAAGTTCAATCGCTAGAACATTGTTGTTGGTCATTTCAAGGTCTATTACCGTTTCTATTTGCGTGCTGTTGAATTCCCAAATTGGGATGGTGATGGAGTTTGATATTCTGTTTAATATTACTGCTGAATCATTATGGAGTTGAGAAATCATATCGTTGTATTTGTCTAAATATTTGATGAAACTCGCTATAATCATAACAATAAGAGATGATAAGCAAATAACATACAGTGTTTTATAAATAATCGATTTTTTGATAGTTTTCGGTGTAATGGTGTCAAAAATTTTATATAAACTGAACTGAATTTTTTTAATAATCATAAAGATAGCATATTATCCTTTTAATATCTTTAATATTTTTCGGCTTTTATCGTTTTTTAGGCTTATTACAAGCGGGCGCGGTAATTTCATCCCTTTAGAATTAGTTAAAATCATAATTTCAGGATAAAGATCACCGAAAGATTCCGTTTTCATAACAGCGGCAACCTCTTTTGTGTCAAGAAGTAAAAGGGCTGTCTTCTGAAAGAGCGGACCATCTAATATCATTGGTCCCATATAGTTCAGAAAATCCATAACTATTTTAAGACTGAATGTTTTGTTTACCAGCTGACTTATGATAAAACAGACTTCTCTTTCTTTCATTGGTTCGCTATCGGGATTTTTGCTGGTTAAAAATGAAAAGTAATTGCATATCGCGACAATTTTTACTCCTCTGCTGAAATCTCTATCTGATACGCCAGCCGGGTATCCTTTGCCGTCAAATGTTTCATGATGATCTTTTACTATAGACGCTACTTCCTCTGAAACAGTAGAATTTGTCGCGAGCCAATGTGAACCGAATACAGGATGTTCCCTTATTGTTGTTACTTCATAAGGGGTTAGACCGGTTTGCTTCCACATTAGATCATCAGGGGTATTTATTTTCCCTATATCGTGAAGAAGAGCTCCAAGACCTATTTCCTTGAGTTCAAGACCGGAAATGCTCATCTTATTTGCCATTATTGTGGATAATAAGGCTACATTCACAGAATGGGCGAATACGTAATCAGCTATTCCTGTGTTCAGCACTAGATTTAATTTACCCTCACTTTTCTGTGAGATTTCAGTTATTAAATCATCTATCCATTTTTCTGCGATTGTTACATCTGCTCTTTTACCCATACGCAGTTCTTCAAATAAATTTTGAATCAGCGTCAATCCACGTTTTTTTAAAGCCAATGAAACATCCATAATAATTCCTTGTTCTTATATTTTTTGTTTATGTAGAGAACATTTATAGATTTTGAATTTACTTCAAAACAGATAATCTTTTTAACCGCTGTAGGTATACAATTATTTTAAATATAAGTCAAGAATTATTCTCAAATAAATTCTTTTACTTGACTGAATAAAATAAAAATTGCGTTTGTTAAAAATTGATATTTATGTTAATTATGATTCAGATTCGGAATAGTATTGTTTGATGATTGCAATGGCGAATAAACAGGAGGATTTATGGTAAAGGTTTTCAAATTCGGCGGGGCTTCTGTTAAAGATCCTGACTCTGTCAAAAATGTTTTAAGAATAATGAAACTTTATGAAAATGAAAATATCGCGGTCGTTATCTCCGCTATGGGTAAAACTACTAACGCTTTTGAAGATTTGATAAACGCCTATTATTCCAGATCTTCAGAAACAATGGTTTTTCTTGATAAAATCCGAAGTTATCATTACAGCATTATGGCTGGATTATTTGCCGATAGTAATCACCCCATTTATAAAGATATTGATTCCGTGTTCCTTAATATGGAAGAAAAACTTCAGTCTTCAAGTTCTGAGAATTATGATTATGAATATGACCAGCTGGTTTGCCTTGGAGAGGTTTTGTCCACGCTTATTGTCAGTTCATATTTGAATGACAATGGTGTTAAAAATAGATGGGTTGATTCCAGGAATTTGATAATAACCGACAATACATACCGCGACGCGAAGGTTCTCTGGGATGAAACAGAACAGAAAATTAAATCAGCTATGAATTTTTCAGCTGAGAACGTTTATATAACGCAGGGATTTATTGGGTCAACTAAAGAGAAGATTTCTACCACGCTTGGAAGGGAAGGGTCGGATTATACAGCGGCGATTATCGCGTATTCTTTAAACGCTGAGTCTGTCATAATATGGAAGGATGTTCCTGGTGTATTAAATGCAGATCCGAAATATTTTTCAAGAACCGAAAAACTTGAGAATATTACTTACCATGACGCTATTGAGCTTGCTTATTATGGTGCCAGTGTAATTCATCCAAAGACAATTAAGCCGCTGCAAAACAAGAAGATTTCACTGTATGTTAAATCGTTTGTCGATCCTGCTGCTGACGGATCGGTTGTTTCCGAAAAAGAAACATTTCCAAAGATACCATCTTTTATTTTTAAAATCAATCAGGCACTTATTACTATTTCACCGAAAGATTTTTCATTTATTGGCGAATCAAATTTCAGCAATATCTTTTCGATTTTTTCGGATTTGAAAATTAGAATAAATGTTATGCAGAATACCGCTATAAGTTTTTCTGTCTCTGTGGATAATGATGAACGGAAAGTTCCATTGTTAATCAATAGACTAGAAAAGTATTTTAACGTAAAATATAATACCGATAATATTGAGCTGATTACTATTCGTTATTACGATCAGCAGACAATTGATAGAGTTTCTATTAACAAAGAGATTATTCTCGAAGAGAAAAGTCGTCATACTGTTCAGATAGTTGTGAGAAAACTCGATTGAAAAAACGCTTTATACAGATGCATTATGAGGATAGAATATCTGATGATATGGATCATCATCAGATTCTTGGTTGGGAAAGTAAAGATGCTCAGCAGGCACGTTTTAAAGTATTAACGGATAATATTATTCTTACAGGAAAACGTCTTCTTGATGTTGGTTGCGGTTTAGGGGATCTCTATAAATATTTAAAAGAATCTTCAATTAAATGCCGCTATACAGGTGTAGATATTTCTGAAAAGATGATTCTAAGAGCGTCGAGGGTACATCCGGACGCGGAATTTTACTTTCGAGATGTTTTTGAAGGGGAACATTTATTCGAAGAAAATTCATTTGATATAGTATACAGCTCAGGTATTTTCAATTTAAACCTCGGAAATAACCTGGATTTTCTTTCAGATGCGGTGCGTATTTTTCATTTTATGTCATCATCTTATACTGTTTTTAATTTGTTGAGTGAAAAATCTGCCAACAAGGAATCGCAATACTACTATTATAATATTGAACAAATTTCTGAATTGATAAAAAAATATTTTTCAAATTATAAAATTGTTGAATATTATCTTGAAAATGATTTTACTGTAATTGGTAAAAAATAATTCTGATTTTATGGGTAAGTTTATGTTTAATGTAAGTAATGACTTTTCGAAGGATACTAATACGGCTGTTATTGCCGCGGAAACAGCCGCGGTTTACTGCAAAATCATTCAAAACCGTATAACAGGTAATATACAGAAATTTGATAAAACCCCTGTGACAATCGCGGACTATGTTTCGCAGACAATTATCTGTAAAATAATTTCTGATAGGCATTCTGATGATAAAATTATGGCAGAGGAAACCACTGCGTATCTGCGGGCTCCAGAGAATCAGGATTCTTTAAGAGAAGTTGTAGGATTTGTGAAGGAATACTTCGCGGAAGCTGATAAAGAATTCGTTTTGAGCAATATCGATAAAGGAAGCTGCCGAATATCGGACAGGTTCTGGACTATAGATCCTATAGACGGGACTAAAGGCTTTATCCGTAAAGAGCAGTATTGTACCGCTATCGCCTTGTTCGAAAATGGTGATATTAAGTCGGCGGCTGTTGGTTGTCCGGAAATAGAATATAATGGTGTCAAGGGTGCTGTATTTTTTGCGGAACGCGGCAAAGGCGCTTATATAAAAAGTTTTAATAGTCATAGTTTTGAGAAGATCTCTCTTGATTCTCTAACCGACGAAAATTTACGTTTCGTGCAGAGTGTGGATTCCGGACATGGGGATCTCATTAGGCAGGAACAGATCGCGAAAAATCTTGGGATAGTCAATCCTCCGGTGCAGATGGATTCTCAGGTGAAATACTGCATTGTTGCATGGGGTAAGGCTGCATTATATGTTCGCATACCATCTCAGAAGCGGCCTGATTATAAGGAAAATATCTGGGATCATATGCCAGGAACGCTTATAGTAGAAGAAGCGGGAGGTATTGTCACTGATATTAATGGATTGCGTCTGATCTTTGATGATGTTAAAATGATGCACAATACTGGGATAGTTGCCGCAGCTGCGAATCTCCACGAAAAAGTTATAAAAGAAATATCTGGAAAATGAGTTTAGAAAAAAAACATAAGACCATACTGCTTGTGGAGGATGAAGTAATTACCGCACAGGTAGAAATTGGACAGTTGAAAAATGCTGGTTATAATGTCATTCATGCCTATTCAGGTGAATTGGCTGTCGAAATGGTTATTGAAAAAGACATATTAGTAGATCTGATTTTAATGGATATCGATCTTGGAAAAGGGCTGGATGGTCCGGAAGCGGCTAAAAAAATTCTACAGTATAAAGATATCCCTATTATTTTTTTGTCTTCTCATGTAGAGAAGGACGTGGTTGAAAAAACTGAATTTATAACTTCTTATGGGTATGTTGTTAAAAATACCGGTGAAGTGGTATTAACGGCATCTATCAGAATGGCGTTTAAACTTTTTTCAGCTCGCAAAAAAATTGATATAAAGAAGATGGAAATTGAAGCGGTCAATGAAGAGCTGCAGTCTTCAATGGAAGAGCTTGAATCAGCGAATGAAGAATATGAAGCGACCAATGAGGAGCTTCTGACCTCACAGAAAGAAATCATGACCTATGCGGAATCTTTACGGGAAAGAGAAGAGCATTTCCGTTCGCTTTTTGAACTGCTTCCAGTTGTGGTAATGATTCATAAAAACAATATAGTGGATATGGTGAATTCTGAATGTGTGAGAATGTTCAGGGGCAGCTCAATCAACGATTTCATTGGTGTTAATGTTCTCGATTTATTTGACAAGTCTGAAATCAAGAATTTTGAAGCACGTCAAATAGAAAAGAAAAATCTTGAAAGGAGTGCACCAGAACATTATTTTGCAAAGCTTAAACGTTTAAACGGGGAGACTTTTCCTGTTGAGATTTTTTCGGTGGATATAACATACCATAAGGAACCGGCTTCATTAGTTGCTGTATTTGATATTACTGATAGGAAACAAGCCGAGTCCGAGCTTAATGACTCCATTGCTAACCTTAATAGAAGTCAAGCGATATCTCATGTGGGCAGCTGGTGTTTGAATATTCCTAATAATGAGTTTTCGGCTTCTGATGAAGCATACAGGTTAATGGGATTTCCTATGAAGTCGAAGCTGTCATTTACAGATGTTGCGGTACAGATTCATCCTGACGACCGTCCGCTCGCACATGAAGTTCTAATGTCCTCCTTGAAAACAGGTAAACCTTATAGTATTGAGATTCGCATTTTAAAAAAAGATACCGGTGAGATGCGGTATCTTTTATCTCAGGCGGAAATTGAAATGTCCGCTGAAGGAAGACCAGTAAAAGTGTTCGGGATAAATCAGGATATTACTGATAGACATATTTTGGAAGAGCAGCTTCGCCAATCGGATAAAATGCGGGCAATCGGTCAGCTAGCGGGCGGAATCGCTCATGATTTTAATAATCAGCTTACAGGAATTACTGGTTACGCGGAGATGATCCGGCTGTCGTTTCCTGAAAATGAGAAAATAAGAAACTATGTGGAGAAGATTCTGACTTCTGTGAAGCGGGCGGCGGATCTAACCTCCAAACTACTGGCGTTTGCCCGTAAGGGTAAGTTTCTTACTGTTCGTGTTGATGTTCATGAAATAATTGAGGAAGTCGTGTCTATACTTCATCATAGCATTGACAAGAAAATCAGTCTCGTGACCGATCTAGCGGAAAATAAAATTTATGTAAAGGGTGATCCGTCACAGCTGCAGAATGCCGTGCTGAATATCGCGTTAAATGCCAGGGACTCCATGCTAAACGGCGGGGTGATTACTTTCTCCGCGAGGGAAATTGATCTTGATAAGGAATATTGCAGTAAAGATTCCTATGGTGCTAAACCTGGCAGGTACATCGGTATTAGCGTATCCGATACAGGTGCAGGTATGGATATGCAGCTTCAGAAACATATATTCGAACCTTTTTTCACAACGAAAAAACAGGGGGCTGGAAGCGGCATGGGTTTACCATCAGTCTATGGTACTGTGAAAAACCACAAGGGATCTATAATGATCAATAGTGTGCCGGATAAAGGCACAGATTTTACAATTTATGTGCCTGCATATTTAAGCAACATAGAGGAATTAGAATTTGATGTTAAGGAAATTAATGTCCCGAAAAAGAAGCTTAAAGTATTAATTGTAGATGATGAAGAAATGATCACTGTTATGATAAATGAAATGTTGACTATAAGCGGGCACGAGGTTGTTAAGTGCAATAATGGTTCCGGTGCTGTAGAAATTTACAGGAATATATGGCAGGAATTGGATCTTGTAATCCTTGATATGGTTATGCCTGTTATGAACGGTAGTGAAACCTATTTTGAGATGAAAAAAATTAATCCTGATGTTAAGGCACTATTGCTGTCTGGATACAGCGTTGATGGTGATGCCCAGAAACTTTTAAATGAAGGAGCCTGCGGATTTATGCAGAAACCTTTCAGCAGTCAGGAACTATTGAAAAAAATCGCTGAAGTAATTTGAATTTGGATAAGAACTCGTTATACAGTGCAATGAATCATGGAATTCTTTCTGAAAGATTGAACTCTTTTCACAGAAATCTGAATCTCAATATACCGATGATAAGAAATTTCGGCGGGTTGGCGAAAGTTGTACCACGTTTATCTGGAAAAAAAGCTGTAATTATTGGAGCCGGTCCTTCATTAGATGGGTCGCTGCAGGATATTAAAAATATTTCCCGTAACACTGACTTTGTAATTATCGCGTCAGATATCGCACTTCTTCCCCTTTGTAAAAGTGGGATCGTCCCTGAATTTGTAATCACCTGCGAAACAACACCCAGACCATTTTTTAGAGAAATTAATACATCCGCGATGACTCTTCTGGCTTTTTCCTGTTCGTCAAATAGCAATCTGCGGCAGTGGAAAGGTGATATGATGTTTTACAATTGGATGATTCATACGGAAGATTATCTACCGCTTTGGGAAAAGGCGGGTATCGAATTGGGTTATGCCGCCACCGCAAGTATAGTAACGACACAAGCTGTATCAATAGCACTCGGTTGCGGTATTAAGTCTCTTATTTTGTGCGGTAATGATCTCGCCTTTAAAGACAGGTTTTATACCGATAATACAATTAATGCCGATAATAAGTTTATGTCATCTGACCGGCTGCATCCGGCTGAGTCGCTGAATTTTATAAATTGCTGGAATAATCGCGAATATAAAATATTGAGAAATGGTATAGAGTACTGGACGAACTCGCAATTTTTGACTGCAAAATACTGGCTTGAAGATCTTTTTCCGAAATGTTCAGTCCCTGTGTATGACACTAGTGTACCAGGCTGCTCATCCGGTGGAGTAATCAGCGTAAACAGCAGTTTAATGAACCGTCTGTAAAAAATAATAAAGGAGCTTTGTCATGATAACATTACACAGACTGAATAACTCTGAAATGATTCTTAATCCTCATCACATCGAATTTATGGAGAAAACCCCGGACACGGTAATACACCTGATAAATGATCACATATATGTTGTGAAAGAAAGTATTCCTGATATTATCGAAAAAATTGTTGAGTTTAACCAGCGATTGTATCCAAAAATACTATTGGATAAAGAGAATTTTGTCGAAAATAAAGCTGTGTAGTTTAACAAGACTTTGTTTCCCGTCATCCGACGCGGATTAAAGATCGTTTATCGTAATTTGCTATTACTTGTGAGGGATGTATGGATTTTGGTACAATTGGCGGGATTATAGCGGCTTTGACCTTTTGTGCGGTTGGGGTCATTATGGCAAAAGGTAATTTCTTACTTTTTGTGGATTTAGCGTCGGTCTTTGTAACAGTTTTCGGTTCTATTTCAGCGCTTTTCGCCTCGCATCCTTTTGAAAGCATGATGAAATCAAAATTGCTGTTTAAATTTGCTTTTACTAAGGCGAATTTTAATCCAAATGAATTAATTATTACGCTGGTATCTTTTTCCGAGAAAGCTCGTCGTGAAGGACTTCTCGCACTTGAGGATGATATAGAAGACTTATCTGATGATTTTCTAAAAAAGGGTATACAGCTTGTTGTAGACGGCTCGGATCCTGAAATGGTTCGCCGTATAATGGAAACAGAAGTCGCGCAGATGGTAGAACGGCATAACGGTATGAGGAAAATATTTGAAGATTGGGCGGGTCTTCTTCCAGCGTTTGGTATGATTGGAACCCTGCTTGGACTGGTATTGATGCTTTCAAACCTTGAAGATAAAGCCGCAATCGGTCCTGGTATGTCGGCAGCGTTGATTACGACATTATACGGAGCCCTAATCGCGTATTCAGTAGCCGTACCAATAGCCTCAAAACTTGGTATTAGAAGTGCTGATGAAGTATTATTGAGAATGATAATGATAGAAGGAGTATTATCTATTCAGTCAGGGGATAACCCGCGTCTGGTTAAAGATAAACTCATAGCTTTCCTTGCGCCTGCCGATAGAGAAGCTATCAAAAGTGAAGTTGGCGACTAATGGCTATTGAGAAAAAACAACAATGTCCTCCTCCCTGTCCGGTGTGGCAGACATCGTGGGGTGATTTAACAACATTGCTTTTAACGTTTTTCATTTTGATGTTCGATATTAGTGAAACTAAAAGCAGTGATTTTTATCTTATACTAAGCTCTTTTCGGGGAACCCTAGGGATGATGAAGGGTGGATCGACTCTGTCGAAGGGACAACTTGAAGAGATGGGGATGAAAATGAGCAATCTTCCATCTACTGCTAAAGGACGTTCCCTTGCGAAAAGCATGAGAGAAGCTCTCGAAGCATTTAAGCCAGAAATTGAGACACAGAAAGTCCGTGTCAGTGAAGATGAGCGCGGGCTGATTATCACCTTGTCTGGTGATGTGTATTTT
>CAYLTM010000006.1:27352-29919 GCA_964386495.1 uncultured Leptospirales bacterium | reverse complement strand
TCCTGGCAGTGCGAAATTGAAAGAAGAAGCTTTTCCTGTTTTGAAAAAAGCAGCCGCTATAATGAATAGTATTCCGAACTTTGTCCGGGTTGAAGGGCATACTGACGATACAAAGATGAGTCTTCAGGGGTCAACAACACAATTTGAAACTAATTGGGAGCTTTCTTCTGCTCGAAGCGTGAATGTTGTCCGCTTTTTCAGCGATAGTTCGGAGGTTGATGGACGTAAACTTTCCGCAATTGGATTTGCTCAGTATCGACCGATTTATGGGAATGAAACTCCTGAAGGCAGGGCATTTAATAGAAGAATAGACATCGTTATTCTCAGGGAAAAAGGTTTATCCGAGGCGAAATCTCCAGAACTGAAGGATTATAAACCTTTGCCGGATGAAGAATGGCGTTGATAGAAATTTTCTAATGACACGAGCGTGGGTGATTAGTATATTAATTGACAAAAAAAATGTTGAAAATATTATGTCGCATAATGGACAGTAGTATTACTATTCAGAGAGGATATTATGGGTGACGATAATTTAGATGATGAAAAAGACGGCGAATCCGAAGGCGGGAAGCAGGATGCCTCCGCGGCGGCCGCCGGTTTATCAAAAATAATAAAGATTCTAGTATATGTTGTTGGTGGTGTTTTGGCACTTTTTCTTATAACCGGAATTTCGTATTTAGTATCCAAGTATGTGCAGGAGAAGTCGTATCAGCGTGAGCAGGATATTGTTGTCGCGCCGCCTCCGCCGCCCCTGGCACGTTTTGACTTGAATGAGTTTTCGGCGACAACAAAGGATGCGGAGCCTCATTTTATCAAGATAAGCCTTGTGCTTGGTTATGATGAAGGAAGCATTGAGCTTAATAATGAATTGATTAAACGTCAGGATCAGATGAAGCATATTATTAATATGATTCTGCGCGGGAAAGCGTTCTCCGACCTTGATTCTATAGAAGATTCTATAGGTTTGGCGGAAGAGATTAAAGCACATATTAATGTAATATTGATTTCCGGAAAGATTAAAGAAGTGTATTTCAAGGAATTTATAGTAAATTAATTTTTGGAGAAAAAAATGGCAGACGGCTCATTATCCCAGGATGAAATAGATGCCCTCTTAAAGGATACCGACGATCTTTTACCTCCATCCAGCAGCAGTGGTGGATTTTCTTTTGGAGGTGCTCCTAAAGGCGGTTCGGCTTTATCACCAGTTGAAAGGGATGCTCTCGGCGAAATAATGTCGGGCGTAATGGGAACGGTCGCGCCTTCCTTGTCTGGATATCTTCAGAGAGATATATCGATAACAAACGCGTTTGTTGAAGTTAAAAACCAGTCTGCTGCTTCAGAATTTGCTGAAAGTTATTTTCAGTTTACAATGGGATATACCGGCGGTCTAAATGGACAGAATATAGTTCTAGTGAATTTGCGTGACGCTTCGATAATAGCCGGATTGATGCTTGGTACGGATGGTGCTTCCGATTCTTTTGATGACGCTCAGATGAGTACGATGCAGGAATTTGTTAGTGCGTTGGTATCTGCTGCGGCTACGCAGTTGGGTTCAAAAGTCGGCGGACCGGTTTCAACAACTCCTCCGAATATTTCAGTGGCGACATCAGCATCAGATATAATGTTTCCTCCCGGTGATTTTGTAAAAATAACTTACAATATCAGTATCGGCGGTTCTTTGAATTCCAGAATGTTTCATCTTATGGATTTATCGCTGGCATCATCAATAGCGAAATCAGCTGGATCAAGAGGCGGTGCGAGCAGCCAGTTTTCACAGCAGCCTCATATGCAGCCGCAGCAACAAATGGGTTCGGTCGGTATAAGTGCGGTAAAATTTCCTCCGCTGACAGGTTCTGGAATGCCGGAATTGCCGTCAAATATAGAACTGATAATGGATGTCCAGTTAACACTCACCGTTGAACTTGGACGAACAACTGCACTTGTTAAGGATATTCTGGGTTATGGGGAAGGTTCGATCATCGAGCTAGATAAACTAGCGGGCGAACCGGTGGATTTGCTGGTTAACGGTAAACTAATAGCAAAGGGTGAAGTAGTAGTTATAGATGAAAATTTTGGAGTCCGTGTAACTGATATAGTGAGTCCTTCCGAACGGCTTACAAAAATGGGTAATATGTGATGATTTTTATAAAGTTTGAATTATTATTAAAAAAGTTTTTTCCCGGCGTTAAGCACGGGAAGCCTTTTTTTTGTCTACTGTCTACGTTATGTCTCATAAGTATATTTTACTCTGACACCTTTATTTACGCTCAAACGAAAGTACAGCCGAAAAATAAGTTGGCTCAGAATGCCATTGTGAAAAAAGATCCGATGGCAATAAATGATAAGGCGGCAGCTCAAAATAATCAAGCCGCTGCTGATGTGTCTGCTGATCAGACTGCAGATAAAAATGGAGAGAATACCGGTGGGCAGGAAAGTGATGCCGCCGCTCAAAATCCTGATGATCTATATAATTATACACCCCCTGTGGTTGAAGAAACATCCTATGGATGGCTGGTTTTTAAAACATTTTTGGTATTATTGATAATGATGGGCGGATTTTTCCTGTT
>CAYLTM010000006.1:25011-27342 GCA_964386495.1 uncultured Leptospirales bacterium | reverse complement strand
AAATTTATTACTTCAAAAACAGGTATTCCTAATATCGGCAGAAATATTGTTCAGACAATAGCTATCGCACCAATGGGTCCAAATAAAACAATTCAAATAATCGAACTTGCGAATAAACTAATGGTGATTGGAGTAACTGATAATAATATATCTCTAATAAAAGAAATCACTGAAAAGGATGACATTGATAGGATTAAGCTGCAAAGTTCTAAAACTAATCCTCCGATGAATACTAGTTTTCAGGAATTTCTCGCGGATCAGATAGTTAGTATTGGCGGCTTTGTACGCAAAACAGCGACAATGGTCAGCAAAAAAAAGACATTTATGAAAGACGTTAAAAATATTTACGAAAAGAGAGATTATAATTATTTGAACGACCAGAAAAAACGGTTGAAAAATTTGAATGGTAACGATGATGAATAAAAAATTCGCTCTTGCTGTAATATTAATATTGATGATATTTTCTGTTAAAACCGCGTACGCTCAGACCGTCGGCGGTGTGCAGATGCCTATTCCCAAAATCGCTTTTGATGTAACTGAGGCGAAATCCCCAAAAGATGTCGCACTATCATTACAGATATTATTTTTACTGACAATTCTTACTCTGGCACCTTCAATCGCGCTCATGATGACTGCTTTTACCCGTATTGTAATAGTTCTCGATTTTGTGAAGAGAGCGCTTGGTTTACAGCAGATGCCTCCGACTCAGATTATTGTTGGGTTATCAATGTTTCTAACATTTTTCGTCATGGCTCCTACTTTCAACAAGGTAAATGATGAAGCTTTACAGCCTTATATGAAGGGGCAGATTACGAATGAAGTTTTCTTTGATAAAGCTATGGCTCCTATGCGTACGTTTATGCTCAAGCAGACCCGTTCTAAGGACATAGCACTGTTTATTAATATTGGTAAAATCCCCAAACCGAAAACACAGGATGAAATTCCAACCTATTGTTTGATACCGGCTTTCATGATCAGCGAGATGACGAGAGCCTTTGAGATGGGTGTGTATATTTTTGTACCATTTATTGTAATAGATATGATTGTAGCGAGCGCGTTAATGGCAATGGGTATGATTATGCTTCCACCGGTAATGATATCGATGCCTTTTAAAATTGTCCTGTTTATACTCGTGGATGGGTGGAATCTTGTTATTTACGAATTAGTAAAATCGTTTAAGGTGTAAAATTATGACAGATATGGCAGTAGTGCAATTGCTCCGTGAAGCATTGATGATAACTTTGTTGGTATCAGCTCCGGTCATGGCGACCGGTATGGTTGTGGGTTTGATAATATCAATTTTCCAGACAACGACTTCTATACAGGAACAGACTTTGACATTTGTTCCAAAGATAGTAGCAATATTCGCCGCGATAATATTTTTCGGATCATGGATGCTGCGAATGCTGGTTGCGTACACGCAAAATACATTTATGGTTATTTCTAAAATTGGTTTAGGTCAATGATATATTTTGTCTACAATTTTCAGGCTTTTTTGCTTGTACTCGTTCGAATGCATACTATGTTTTTGGTGGCTCCATTTTTTTCGAGTGATGTTTTGCCGTATCGTCTCAGAGTGCTTCTTTCATTTTTTGTGACTCTGATAGTTTTTCCTATATTGATGAACCGTGGTTTTAATATTACCGGCAGTACTGGTGATTATGCCATTATGGTTCTACGCGAAATATTTATCGGATTATTCATTGGTTTTCTTGCGAGCATAATTTTTACGGCATTTCAGCTTGCTGGTGATTTCTTTTCTGTTCAGATTGGTTTTGGTTTTAGTGAAGTTGTAGACCCCATGGCCCAGATATCGATTCCGGTTCTTGGTCAGTTGAAAAATATGATCGGTCTTCTTGTTTTTTTAGCCCTTGATGGGCATCATTTTCTTATAAAAGCTGTTTGCCGTTCTTATGAATTGGCACCGCTTGTTTCACTGTCTGAGAGAACCGGCGAAAAACTGATCGGGTTTCTCGCGTACTCTTTCAGCGGAATGTTTTTTGTCGCTTTAAAAATAGCGATACCGATTATGGCGACGGTGTTTTTAATTTCGGTTAGTCTTGGGGTACTTGGTAAAGCGGCGCCGCAAATGAATATTATGATGCTGGGATTTCCTTTTAAGATTATCGCGGCTTTTGGATTACTCGCGGTAATATCGCCGGTCATAATTAAGGTAATGAGTGTCTCTATTGAAAGAATGTTTGATACTGTTTCAAAAGTTATTATGGGATGGCCGGGCTAACCCTATCTGTTAAATCGGTGTAATATGGATAGCACATTAGAAAAAAAAATATTTTATTCCTCGTTATTATATTGTAATAAATTATATTA
>CAYLTM010000006.1:24536-25001 GCA_964386495.1 uncultured Leptospirales bacterium | reverse complement strand
ATGTGAAGATTTTCTAAATTTTAGAATTGATCTTCAGCTGTTTGCTAATCCCGAAGAGGAAGGCCGTACAGAGGATCCTTCTGAAAAGAAATTACGGGAAGCCCGTGAAAAGGGGCAGACTGCCAAGACTGATGAATTTCCCCAGGCTCTTGTAGTAATCATGGGGTTTTTGCTATTGTTTTTTACAGGTAGTTTTTTATATGATAATATAGCTAGAATGACTGTTTACTACCTTTCAAATTTTGGAAATTTCACTCTTACATACAAGTCTTTCACAGTTGAATGTGTCAGAATGGTTGAAGAACTCAGTGTGACTCTTCTTCCGTTATTTGCTGTGTGTTTTGTCGCGGCAGTTTTAGGTAATGTTGTTCAGGTTGGATTTCAGTTTTCGTCGCATCCGCTCCAGTTTGATCTTTCTAAAATAAAGTTCACACCGGACGAGGTTATGAAAAAGATTTTCTTTTC
>CAYLTM010000006.1:22966-24526 GCA_964386495.1 uncultured Leptospirales bacterium | reverse complement strand
AAGTATTGGTTATAGGTTTTTGCAGTTATTTGATAATTTCGTCAAATTTTCAGGATATTATTTCATTAACTTGGGTATCAATTCCAAAGGCGATATCGATCGTGTCATTGTTGGCAATAAAAATTATTTTATGGGCAGTAATACTCTTGGTAGTTATGGCAATACCGGATTATTATTTTCAAAAAATTGAATTCACGGAATCGTTAATGATGTCTAAACAGGAAGTTAAGGAAGAAGTAAAGGAACAGCAGGGTGATCCGCAGATGAGATCTCGCTTGCGTGAAATGCAGCGGGCTGTATTAACCCGATCAATGATACGTGAAGTTCCGAAAGCGGATGTTATTGTTACAAACCCGACCCATTTCGCGGTCGCGTTAATATGGAATCAGGACACTATGAGTGCGCCAAGTGTAATCGCTAAAGGTGTTGATAGTATTGCTTTAAAGATAAAAGAAATCGCGAAAAAAAGCGATGTTATGATTATCGAAAACCGTCCCCTCGCACAGGAACTGTATAAGTCTGTCGATGTAGGAGACATAATCCCTGAAAATCTTTTTAGAGCGGTTATAGAAATTTACAAGATCCTTTATGATAAGGGCAGATTACGGCAGGTTATTTAGTTTATAGTGATTAATTTACCGGGAACGATTTAGGAGGATTAAATGGCTGTTCCAGCATTTATAAGTACATTGCAGAAGAACTCAGATTGGATGAAGAAAAAGGATATGTTGTTCGGAATAGGCGTAATAGCGATTATTTCGATGCTGGTTATCCCTATCCCGACATTTATGTTGGATTTCTTTATGGCAATCAGTCTTATGATTGGTATACTAGTTATCCTTATAGTCATGTTTGTTCCAAAGGCTTATGATTTTTCCGTATTCCCGTCACTATTATTGATTACCACAGTTTTCAGGTTATCTTTGAATGTATCATCAACCAGATTAATCCTTCTTGAAGGAACAGCTTTTGACGGCAAAATTGTAAAAACTTTCGGAAACTTTGTTGTCGGCGGTAATTATGTTATCGGATTTATCATATTTATAATTCTTACAGCTGTACAGTTTATTGTTATTACTAAAGGTTCAACTAGAACAGCTGAAGTTGCGGCAAGGTTCGCGTTGGATTCTTTACCTGGCAAACAGATGGCTATTGACAGCGATTTCTCGAATGGTGTAATTACTGAAGATGTTGCAAACGCACGCAGGAAAGAGCTTCGTAGAGAAACAGATTTCTTCGGAGCAATGGATGGAGCGTCCAAGTTTGTACAGGGAGATGTAAAAGTCGGTATCGTAATAACAATAATTAACGTCATCGGCGGTTTTGTTATTGGGATGGCTATTCGCGGGGAGTCTTTCGACGTGGCTATAAAAACCTATACCCTTCTAACAATCGGTGATGGTTTAACTCAGCAGATACCTTCTCTTTTAATATCTACAGCAACTGGTATAATTGTTACCAGGTCGGCTTCAGAAGAGACTTTACCTGATGATTTATTAAAACAGATATCTATGCAGCCTCGTGCGTTAATAATTGCCGCTGTCGCTATGGGTCTAACTG
>CAYLTM010000006.1:16886-22956 GCA_964386495.1 uncultured Leptospirales bacterium | reverse complement strand
GTTTATTTTGTTACCCTTCAAAAAGAAACACCTTCGCCTTTTACACCGGAAAATGATGTGGTTAAAATTGAAGACACCAAGAAACCTGAAGTAAAAGATAAAGCAGCTAATAAAGAAAAAGATACCGGAAGAGAAAAGGTTGAGCCGGTTATGCCGTCTATAACTGTTGAACCGCTTGAAATAGAAATAGGCTACAGTCTTATACCGCTAGTTGATCCCGAACAAGGCGGAACACTTTTAGATAGAATTACTAACATCAGAAGAATCAGCGCGATAAATATGGGCCTCATCGTGCCGCCCATCAGCATTCGCGATAACCTTGAACTTGAACCCCCTAGTTATTCAATAATGATACGCGGTGTTGAAGTAGGTCATGGCGAACTTCAGGTTGGAAAACTTATGGCTATGGACACTGGTGATGTATCTGATAAGATTGAAGGTATCGAATTTGTTGAACCTACCTTTGGTTTAAAAGCGATATGGATAGATCCTGCTTTAAGAGACGCGGCTGAAAAGAACGGTTATACAGTTGTTGATTCACCATCTATTATAGCGACACATTTGACGGAAATTATTAAAAAACACGCGGCGGAAATTCTCGGCAGGCAGGAAGTGCAGAAAATACTGGATAACATTAAAAAAGATTATCCAGCTGTTGTTGATGACATGCTTTCAAATAAGAAAATATCGCTTACAATAATTCAGCGTGTTCTGCAGAACCTACTGCGTGAAAGGGTATCAATAAGAAATATAATCACCATTTTTGAAACACTGGCGAACTACTCCGACTACACAAGCGATCCTGGCTCGCTGACTGAATATGTTAGAACAGCATTGTCGCGGCAGATCTGCAAGGAGTATCTCGATAAAAATAATATTATGAGTGTTATCACTGTTGATCCTGAAATAGAGTCTGTTGTCAGGTCGTCGATTTATGATGATCCTGTCGAAGGGAAGGTTATCGGTTTGGACTCTTCCGCTCATCGTGAGATTATGAATTCGTTGTTAACAGCTTATAATACTGCAAGAACAAACGGGTTTGTGCCGGTGTATCTTGTTACGCCGCATATTAGAAGCGTGTTATTCACTTTGATGGAACGTGAAGTTCCAGACGCGGTTGTTTTGTCATATAACGAAATTTCGCAGAATGTTACAGTCAAGTCTTTAACTTCAGCTATGTTAGCTGAAATAGCGTAGATATAAAATGTTTGGAGGAAAATAATGAAATATGTGAAGATTCTGGGTAAAGATTACAATGATGTATTGAGACAATTAAAACTTAAATATGGCGATGAGGCGATTCCCATCAGTCACAAACATGTGAAAATAGGCGGAATTATGAATTCCAGACTATTCGGAAAAGATATGGTTGAACTGACTGCGGCCATTCCTGAACGCAAAAAAGCATCAGCACCGGTTAAAGCGAAAGAACCGATGAAATCAACCCTTGATATTAAAGTGGATAATGAACTGCCTAAAAATATTTACACGCAACGGGAAATTCCAGGCGACAGCACGGCACCATATTCAGCAAGACCAACTTATAAACCCGCTCCTGTGAAAAACGATAAGCCGGAAAGCGAACCTATCCGAATGGAAAAAAATGACGCGGATTCTTTCAGCAGTCTTTTTGATGAACTGAAAACCCAGCCTGAAAAGGAAAAGCCCAATACTGTAGAAATTAACAAAGATGAATTCGATAATTACATAAAAATTAAAAACGAGCTTCATGATATGAAACTTACTTTTGAAAAATTCATGAAGGAACAGAAAAACAGTGCTAGTCATGAAGAAATGAATGAAAACCTGAAACCTTATCAGGAGCTTTTAAAGAAAAACGATTTTGATGACAGCGACTGTGAAAAGATGATGAAGGAAATGAAAAACAGTCTTGATGGTGATGACATTAAAGATAAAGTCAAAATCGAAAAAACTCTTCGTGATTTGCTAAAAAGTAAAATTGTTACAGCCGGTCCTATAAAAGTCGGTTCGCGCAAAAAAATCATAATGTTTGTTGGACCAACCGGCGTTGGGAAAACGACAACTCTCGCGAAAATCGGCGCGTTATTGTCATTACGTGAGGAAAAAAAGGTCGCATTTATAACTATAGATACATATCGAATCGCGGCAACTGAACAATTGAAAAAATACGCAGAAATAATGAACATTCCAATTCATGTAGTAAATGATCAAAAAGAATTTAAATCGGTTATAGATAAAGAAAAATCGGATGTAATACTTGTGGATACTTCTGGAAGAAGTCATCGCAATCAACTGAAAATTTCAGAAATCAAGAGCTACGCGGATCAGGTTGATTACGATTTTGAAAAGGTGCTATGTGTCAGTGCGGCGACGAAAAAAGCTGATGCTGAATCGATTTTCAAGTCATTTGAAGTATTAAACTGCGATAGTATAATAATTACTAAAGTTGATGAAAGTTCTTTTGTTGGGAATATTGTGGATATTGCCGATAAATATAATAAGCCCATATCCTATATAGCGAATGGGCAGGAAGTTCCCAACGATATATTTGCCGCGGATTCTGATAAAATAGTGGAGATGATGGTTGTCGGAACTGATAATTAACCAATTTGGAGGATTACGTGGATCAGGCAGCCAATCTCCGTCGACTAGTAGTCGCAAAAACAGATACCGTTAAAAAAACAAAAACAGTCGCCATAACCAGCGGAAAGGGCGGCGTGGGAAAAACCAGTATTTCTGTTGGTTTATCAATAGCTCTCGCGAGGAATGGGGCTTCCGTTACCCTTCTCGACGCGGATCTGGGACTTGCGAATATTAATGTCATAATGGGGATTATACCGAAGTTCAATCTGTACCATGTAATTAAAGGAAAGAAAAAACTTCGGGATATAATCGTTCCGATACCAGAAGGAATAAAGATTATTGCCGGTGCTTCCGGATTTCATCAGTTGGCAAATCTGGATACTGACCAGAGGAAAAAATTTATTGAGGAGCTTGCCACTCTTGATGATGACGACTATCTTATTATTGACACCGGCGCGGGTGTTTCACAGAATATTTTAAGTTTTGTCACCGCCGCGGATGAAGTTATTGTTGTTACAACACCGGAACCCACAGCGATTACAGATGCGTATGGAATTATAAAAGCAATCGCTTCGCAGACGACGGAGAAAACCATACGGCTCATAGTTAATAGGGTTTCATCGGTTGCGGAGGGTAAAAAAGTTTCACAGAGAATAATCAATATCGCGGGACAATTTTTAAATATTAAAGTTGAAAATCTTGGTTACATTTTTGATGATATTTATGTCGCTAAAGCCATAAGAAATCAAAAACCATTTATTGTAAGTTTTCCAAAGTCAAAGGCATCGGTGTGTCTGCAGATAATCGCTGATAAGTTGACAAATAAAGTTTCAGAAACCGAACAACGGACTGGTATAGCGAATTTTGTCAAGAATCTGTTTTCACCGCCTCCTTTTGATGAAAATGAAGATGATGATTGAAAATTATGATTTTTTTGTTGATTTTATAATATGCGATAAAAAACTATGTTGACATTATGCTGTCAGTAAAAGAAATAAACATTGAAGTAAAATTCGCCGTAATTTTTGCATTTTTGGGGTTATTATTATCCCTTTTAATAGGAATGCTTTTTGTTGATAAGATGGCGGTTGTTTTTACGCGGGCATTGCTTATGTCGTCCGTGTTTGGAGCTATAGGTTTCGGTTCTATTTTTGTTATTAAAAAGTTTGTTCCGGAAATATATGAAGCTTTGTCAGGAAAAAACGATTCTGTAGGCGAGTTGGCGGGTGATGATCAGGCTGGAATGTCTGAAATGACATCCGATGCTAATTCTCAGGATTATAGCGGTGATGCTTCCGGTATTGATTACAATAAAAACGAATCTTTTGATCCGGGTTTAACCAGTTTTGAGAGCAAGCAGATGGATAGCTCATCCGGTCCTAGTCTAGGTAAACATATATTAGAAGCTAAGGGTTTTAAGTTCGAACCTAAATTAATGGCTCAGGCAATAAGGACAATGATGAGTAAGGACGAGTAGCTGTTATTAATTTCCAGGAAGGATTTAATGAATAAGAAAAGAATAAGCGAGCTGGATGGGTGTAACGAGGACGATCTCTGGAAAAAATTCTGTAAAACTAAAGAAATTGAATTAAGAGATTACTTTGTACTAAAATACGCTCCTTTAGTTAAATATGTCGCGGGTAAAGTTTCAATGGGAATGCCGGACAGCATTGAATTTGACGACCTCGTTTCTTACGGGGTTTTTGGTCTGCTCGATGCCATTGGAAAATATGATCCTGATAGGGGCATTAAATTTAAAACCTACGCGCTTACAAGAATAAGAGGCGCGATTTTCGATGAACTGCGTTCAATTGACTGGATTCCAAGGTCTATTAGACAGAAAGCTAAACAGATTGAATCAGCTATCGCGGATCTTGAAAATAAACTTGGCAGAACTGTTGAGGATGATGAGATTTCCAAAGAGCTTGGAATATCGATTGAAGAATTTCACTCGATTTTGAATAAAGTGAGCGGCACTTCAGTGATGTCGCTTAATGATATATGGTATCTCGGTGATGATAGTGACGAATTATCTATAATGGAAACACTGGAAGCACCGGATAATATGAATCCTGATATTCTTGTTGAAAAAGAAGAAATAAAGGACTTCATCGTTGATGCCATTAAGAAATTGCCGGATAACGAGAAGAAAGTAATTGTTCTATAATTGGTCAGGTGCTTGAAGTGACAGAAAGCCGTGTTTCCCAATTGCACACAAAAGCTATTATGAGATTACGGGGTCGCCTTGGCAGAATCAAATCAAATCTGATGGGGTGAGGTCGTGTCAAAGCTTAAAGACTTATTTGATACAATAGATTCTGATTCCGCCTCCGGTGAAGATGAGTTGGAAGTATATGCTGATACTCTCCAGCAGGCGTTAGAACTTGCCGCGAAAGAATTTAAAACAGATATTACGATGTTGGATTATCAAGTTTTGTCTAAAGGTACAGCCGGTCTTTTTGGTTTTGGTCGTCAGCCTTATAAAGTAATCGTCAAACCTCTTCCTGAGGAAAAGGCAATGGAAGCCTTCAGCGACCTTGACAGCAAGCTGATGAAGACAGATATCGATTTTGACAAAATATCTGAAAATGAAAATGGAACATTTAAACTGCGAATAACGAAAAGCGGAATCTGGCTGTCTGTTTACCCTCCGAAAGGAAATGGAGCACAGGTTAAACTCACCGATGTTGAAACCAAAATAAATATGTTGCGGATTACCAACGCTGATAAAGTAAAAATGCAGGCTGAGGTCAAAAATCAGAAGGGAGTGCCGGTAAAGATCGGCGAATGGACACCGAATCCGCAGTTTGACGGAACAATGCGCATAGAATTGGGCTCAGACGAAATGCGTGTGTCGGCTCATTTTAATCCGCCTAGATTTTTCGGCCGTCATATGGAAACCGACGATGTTATACAGGCGTTGAAGCAGACTGGTGTGCTGAGCGGTATTCGTGAAGAAGCCATCGCTAAATATCTTGAAGACATGAACTATTCCAGTCCGCTGCTTGCTGCTGAAGGTACGCCTTCCAGAAATGGAAAAGATGCTTATATTGAATATAAGGTACGTATTGAAAAAGAAATTAAATTCGATGAAGACGCTGAAAATGTGGATTTTAAGGATCTTAATTTGATCGAAAATGTCGTTGTTGGCCAGCTCCTCGCGGTAAAGATTCCCGCTGAAAAGGGTATACAGGGAAGAACTGTAACAAATAAGCTATTGCCTGCTAAACAAGGTAAGGATATTCAGATTAAATATGGAGAAGGTACCATTCTATCTGATGATGGTATGGAGCTGACTGCTGAAAAAAACGGTCAGGTAATTATGCGCGGCGACAAAATCTGTGTTAACGACGTAATGATTATTCAGGGTGATGTAAATGTTTCGGTTGGTCACGTGACTATGCTAGGTTCGGTAATAATTACCGGAAGTGTTCTTGATGATTTTACAGTTAAAGCTTCCGGTGACGTAGAAGTCAGGGGATCTGTCGAAAAGGCTGTAATTGAA
>CAYLTM010000006.1:15137-16876 GCA_964386495.1 uncultured Leptospirales bacterium | reverse complement strand
AAGCTGAAGGGGATATTGTTATCCGGCAGGGTGTTAATGGCCGTGATGAGGCGAGAATTGTAACAACCGGCGGGTCGATTTACGCGAAACTTGTAAAAAGCGCGTATCTTATCGCTGAAAAAAATATTATTATACAGGAAGAATTACTGCGGTCTCACGCCGATGCCGGCAACATGGTTTTTTGTAACGGTAAAAGAGCCCAGATAGTCGGGGGGATTATCCGTGCCGGTAAAGAGATAAATGCAAAACAAATTGGTTCGGATTCGTATACGCAGACGCAGCTGTTTGTCGGTCTGAATCCTAAGATTCTTCAACAGCTGACAGATTTAAGTAATAATTATACCTCGGCTATTAATGAGAAGGAGAAAATCGGTAAAGAGCTTAAAACGTTGGAATCCAAAAAAAGAACCGGAAAGCTCTCACCGGATTTTGAGGAGAAATATATTCAATACAAGGAACGTTTTGATAAGTTAATGGAGCGGGAGTCTGAAGTAAAGTTAGAAATTGAAGAGCTGAAGGAATACTTAAACATGATAGAGCAGAACGGAAAAGTCTGCGTTGAAAAACAGCTATTTCCCGGTGTCGAAATTTATATAAAAAATAAAGATCTTGTCGCCAGAGATCCATATACGAATGTTAAAATTACTTTGGAGAATGATGTTTGGCGCTTCAGTAATTATGAATACCCTGAAGGTTATGTGCCGAAAAATACCGGAAGACGACGACGCTAAATTATTCATAAAGGAGCATTCTTTGTCCATAAAACCTATTGATATTCAGGTGAATGTAGGTCATTCACTCGAGGTCGCGAAAAACCTTGTTAATCGGAATGATGCTGTTTTGCATCAGCAGACAACTCTTGATTCTGAAGCAGTAAGATTGTCTAATTCAAAGAATAAAATGGTCTTCGAAGCGGAAAAGGATGAAGAGGCTAATCATCTGGATGATGATGAGCATAACCGCAGGCAAAAAGAAAAAGATGTTCATAATAAAAAGATTCTTAAACCGAAAAGGTATGATAATATAAAAATTGTGGAAAATGAAAATATCGGTGGAAACATCGATATAAAGCAGTAAATCATTATTAGTATTAAGCCCGAGTTAGAGGTTGATTGTGTTAAATTTCTTTCTTATTTTATTAACAAATATTTTTGTTGGAACTGTCTTTTATCTTGTTATTAGCCTGAAGCTTGAAAAATCAGCATCAGAGTATCAGGTTAAAAAATTCAAAAAAGAAATTGATGATATGATAACCGAGTTTAATAAAACAGCGGAACGGAATATATCATTGCTTGAAAACAAAATATCTGTTTTGAAAAACCTGCTGGATCTTGAAACTGATAAAGCCTCTATGAAAATTCCAGGTCCATCTGCAAAAAAGGTAATCCCTGTCGCGGAAAAAAAGAAGATAAATTTCCTGGTCGATGAAGAATTTGATTTGCGTGATTTTGACGCTGATAAGCATGATGATTACACTTCTAATTACGTGGCAGCGAAGCCCGAGGAAGTTGTCCGGCATAATATTATAAAAAATGATATTGAATTAAAAAGAATTTTTGAAAACTCCGGTAATAAAAAATCACTGATTGGTGAATTATTTAATGAAGGTTATGATATTGATGTTATTTCCAGAGCTTCAAATATTCCGGTCGGCGAAGTTCGTTTGATTGTGAATCTTTTAGGTCGAAATAAAGTATAGTAATAAGATTGTTGATCAATGATTAGTTTCTAGGTAAATA
>CAYLTM010000006.1:14755-15127 GCA_964386495.1 uncultured Leptospirales bacterium | reverse complement strand
GGCGTTTGTTTATTATCGAAAATAATAAAAGTGAATAAAAAAACATGGGGGCATGATGTTCGATTACAGTATACAGAGGTTAAATGAAGAGGAGTTTGCAAAATTTGCTAAGCTTATTTATGAGGAAAGCGGTATTTTTCTTAAAGATACCAAAATTACCCTGCTGTCAAATAGGTTGCGAAAAAGACTTCAGAGTTTGAATATCGATACCTATAGCGGATATTTTGATTATATTCTTGCACTGCCTGATAAATCAGCAGAGATAGATAATTTGTTAGACGTGGTTTCTACAAATGAAACATATTTTTTTAGAAATGAAAGGCACTTTGACGCTTTATTGATGAATTGCTTTCCGGACATTGCCGCGAAAAA
>CAYLTM010000006.1:12052-14745 GCA_964386495.1 uncultured Leptospirales bacterium | reverse complement strand
AAAGAAAATTACTATTTGGAGTGCTGGATGTTCAACTGGAGAAGAGCCATATACTCTAGCGATTTGTCTACTTGAAGCACAGAAGTATTTCAAAGACTGGAAATGTGAAATTCTGGCGACAGATATCTCTCATACTGTGTTGAAATTCGCGGAAGAAGGAAAATATTCTGGAAGACGTATTGAAAAAGTTCAACCTCTTATTCTCGATAAGTATTTTACGCAGGATAAGACAGATCCAACGCAGTATGTAATCACCCCTGAAGTTCGGTCGCTGGTTAAATTTGGACATCTTAATTTATTTAAAGATATATTTCCTTCAAATATTGACATAATATTCTGTAGGAATGTTATGATATATTTTGATAGAGAGCATCAGCGAAAATTAGTAAAAAATTTTTATAATTCTCTATCGAAGGAATATGGATATTTTTTTATCGGTCATTCTGAAACACTTCATACGATTTCTGAGGATTTTCTCTATGTGAAGCTAATGGATTCACCGGTTTATGTACCGGGGGATAGAGCGAATGAGTTTTCTACTCGTTAATGTCGGTATATCCGACCTTAAAGTGGCTTCAAGCCCGACAATTTTACGTACTGTTCTGGGATCGTGTGTTGGAATATGTCTTTATGACAGTAAAACTCGAATAGGCTCTCTCGCGCACATCATGCTTCCCACGATGCCGCCTAGTGACTCTAAAAGGGAGAAATATGCTAATACGGCAATCCCGATGATGGTTGAGAAAATGAAGGAAGCCGGCGCTTATTGTGATCATATCACGGCAAAGATTACCGGTGGATCTGCTATGTTTAAACTTAAGCAAGATAGTCTTATGATGCAGATTGGAACGAAAAACATTGAGGAGACGAAAAACGTTTTAGCGATGTTACGAATTCCATTGTTATCAGAGGATGTGAGCGGCGACTATAGCAGAACAATAGACTTTTATATGGAAGACGGTGTTGTGAAAATTAAATATCATTCGAAGGAGTTCAAATACATATAATGGAGAGTATGACGGGTTATTCATATCTTGAAGCTGTATCAAAACAGTTTTCATTTTATGTGGAGATAAAGTCTGTAAATTCTAAGTACTGTGAACTTAATGTGAATATTCCCAGAGTATTAAAGCTTGAAGAAACAGCATATTCGGAATTGGTTCGCAGTAAAATTAATCGCGGAAAAGTTGAGCTTAATGTCGAAATAACTGACTGGTTCGAAGAAAAGAAAGTTGAAATAAACGAAACAGTTTTGATGAATTATTATAAAGAACTAAAACGCGTTGAATGCTGATAATCCGCTTTCAGTAATATCACTGCTGTCAATTGAAGGAGTCATGAAGCACAGCAGATTTTCATTGCTGCCGCAAACCCGGCAAGTGATTCTAAAAACGATAGATACGGCGGTTGACAAGTTGATTGTTATGCGCAAGAAAGAAGGAAAAGCTCTTGATAAGGATATTGCTAATTCAGTGCAGGTGATTAAAAAATGTGCTGATAATATTAAAATTTTAGCGAAAAATGAAGTTAATATTAAATTTGAAAAACTGAAAACCCGTTTAATTGAATTGGCGGGTTCCTCAGCGGAAACTGACAACCGGTTGATTACTGAGCTTGCTATATTAACTGATAAACTTGATGTGAATGAAGAACTTGTTCGTCTATACGATCATATCGAAAAAATAAAATCAGTCATGAAAGTTGAGTCCTCGGGTAAACATATTGACTTTATAGCACAGGAGAGGTTTAGAGAAATTAATACAATTGGGTCAAAATCCAACAAGTCGGAAATATCCCATATTTGCGTTGAAGTAAAAAATCATATTGATAAAATAAGGGAGCAGAGCAGAAATATTGTATGAAAACAGTTCTAGTTAATATTGGATTTGGAAATGCTGTTTCTGCAAACCGTGTTGTAGCGGTAGTAATGCCGACATCAGCATCAGGTAAACGCATCAGAGAAGAAGCTAAAGACAGCAATCTGCTGATAGATGCCACTCATGGAAGAAAAACACGGTCGATACTCATTATGGATTCTAATCATATAATTCTGTCTGGTATGCAGCCGGAAACAATTGTGAGCCGCATTAATAATGACGAAAAAAATTCAGAGGTGTAAATGTCGAATTTATCTATAATAATATCCGCTCCATCCGGCTGCGGTAAATCCACTATTATCAAAAGCCTGCTGGAAGACGGCAAAACCTACGAATATGTGATTTCTACAACAACGAGAAAACCTCGCAAGGGTGAAATTGACGGCAGAGAGTATTATTTTTCGGATGTCGAATCATTCAAAAAAATGATTGATGAGGACGGCTTTCTTGAATGGGCGCAGGTTCATCAGAACTATTATGGTACTAGTAAAAAAGAGATTGACAGAATTAAGGCTCTTGGAAAAATTCCTATATTCGATATAGATACTCAGGGAGCGGTTCAACTTAGACCGAAAATTTCTGACGGTGCGTTTATTTTTATACTGCCGCCCACTTTGGATGAACTCAGAAACCGTCTTAATAAACGCGGCACTGAAACAGGTGAGCAGGTAGCAGTACGAATGAAAAACGCTGAAATTGAGATTTCTCAATATAGACACTACGATTTCGTTGTGCTTAATGATGATCTTCAGACTGCGATTGATGATATTAAATCAATAATACGATCCGAACTTCATAGGAAAGAACGTATGATGA
>CAYLTM010000006.1:10250-12042 GCA_964386495.1 uncultured Leptospirales bacterium | reverse complement strand
AAAATAAAAACATTACTTGGAGACAAAAATGATAGTTGATATTGAAAAGTTTTTGAAGATGGAAGATAATAGATATCGTTTTACTAAGGCATCTATGCTTGCTGTGGATAAAATTGTTGCAAGTCGCGTGTTCCCTGAACTTGCAAATGTTTGGAAAATAGTACCAAACGTGCTTAATTATATGCTTAACAATGAAATAAAGTATCAGCATAATGAAAAGGAAGAAACTAACATAGAATCGAAGAGAAGCAAGCAGCGTAAGGCATCACCAAGACCTGCGGCTTCGTCCGGTAGCAATAAACCGCGAAGACCTCGAAAACCTCAGTAGGGGAATCGTCATATTAAATCAATTGTAGTATTGGGTCCGACAGCCTGCGGTAAAACCGCGTTGTCATTGGAAATCTGCCGAAAATATAAAAATCTATTTGAAGTAGTGTCGTCGGATTCAGTGCAGGTTTACAAATATCTCGATATTGGCAGTGGAAAGGTTTCACGGGATATCCGAGACGAGATTCCTCATCATATGATAGATGTGGTTTTGCCTGATGAGCCGTTCGATGTCAGTCTGTATCGTTCAAAAGCTGAGAGGATCTGTGCCGATATTCTTAACCGTAAAAGGATTCCTCTTTTTGTGGGCGGCAGCGGGATGTATGTTGATTCGTTTTTTTTCGGGTTGTCTGTTATTCCAGACATTAGTCCCGAAAAAAGGGAAATGATGATTGATGAGGTAAATGAAAGAGGTTTGTCGGCACTTTATGACGAGTATTGTCTAATTGATCCGGTTTCATCGAAAAAGGTTCATGCAAATGATGCTCAAAGAATTATTAGGGCTTTGTTGGTGTATCGTGAAACTGGAAAACCCATATCGTATTACTGGGATACTAAAGTTGGTGTTGATAATGATAATATTCTTTACATTGGTATTGACATAGAAAGGAAAGAACTTTTCACTGGCATAAATGGTCGTGTTGATGATATGATCGCGGGCGGTTTAGTTGATGAGGTTATTTCCTTAAATAGATGTGGTTACTGTAAACCCCTGCCGTCAATGACATCAATTGGCTATTCGCAGGTTTCTGATTATATCGACGGCAGGATTACTTTGGATAAAGCCGTCGTAGATATTAAGCATATGACAAGAAAGTTTGCTAAACGACAAACGACATGGTTTAAGAGAAATAAAAAAATCGTCTGGTTTAAAAAAACTGAGTTTGATGATTTATTCTTGACTATAAATAAGTGGATTATCTAGTAATAAATATTGTGGAGGTTTTATGATTAAACAACCGAATTTACAGGACAAATTTTTAAATACAGCAAGAAAGGAAAAGGTTGATATTACTATATATTTGACAAACGGGGTTCCTTTGCAGGGTAAAGTTGTGAGTTTTGATAATTTCACCATTCTTCTACAAGTAGATAAGAAACAAAATTTGATATATAAACATGCCGTATCGACAATTTATCCTTTAAAACCAATAACTCTTACTCTTTCCGATGCTGAAGAGTAGTTTATGAAGAAGTTTTTCAAGACTATTATATTTTTAGCAGTAATAGCGGCACTTTTTTATGGTGCGTATTTGTCATTTCGGATTATTCCGGAAAATTCTTTTGTCATTGTTTTTGATCATAAAAATAAGCGTGTTGACAGTGTTGTTTCCAGCGGGAAAAAGTTTATATATAAGGGCTTGCTCTTTAAAAATTTTTCTCTGATACCATATTCTTCTGATGGTGGTTTTTCGTCGCAAATTCGTATGTGCATACCAGGTCTGGAAGTTTTAGATGAAGTTAC
>CAYLTM010000006.1:9695-10240 GCA_964386495.1 uncultured Leptospirales bacterium | reverse complement strand
TCCGAAAAAAATCAGGATGCCTGCGGATTTTAAAAGCAGAAATTTTGTAAAGGATATGATTGAAGAGAGTCTAACCAAGAATTTTGCACGAGAGTTATCAATACTTTTGAAAAACGGGTATTCGGTTGAATTGCTCGAAAGTGGATATCTTAATGCTGAAGAAAAAGTTTTTGCCGGCAGTAAAGATTTTCTGAACAGGAATGGAATTGTAATAAGTCAAATTCGAATTAATGGTATTGTGCGTTATCCTACTAATGAACTGTATCAGTCTGCAAAAGCTTTTGCATCGGAATTTCTAAAGCTTAAGAACCAATATAAGCTTGATGTTGAGAGAGCAATGCAGAACATAAAATTAAGAAATATTGAACTGGAAGATTATTATAAAGAACTTGATAAGATGTCGGTTGTTATAAAGAATAATCCAGCGATATTGAAATATATTTATATTGACAAAATGAGTACCGGTTTAAAGTTTTATCCTCCGATCGATTATTCAGGATATCCTCTGAATTTAGATGAAACAGGAGTTCAGTCCGTGCCTCCTA
>CAYLTM010000006.1:6137-9685 GCA_964386495.1 uncultured Leptospirales bacterium | reverse complement strand
CCTAAAGGTCAGGACATTGATAATTTAAAGGAAAATATTAAATAAGGAGATTTTACAACTATGCCTTGCGGAAAAAAGAGAAAAAGAGCTAAGATTGCTAACCATAAACGGAAAAAAAGAAGAAGATTAAATAGACATAAGAAGAAATAGTTTTGCCGGTTATACTTCGTTTTGTTTATGACGGGGTATAACCGAATTTGAAAATAAGAAAACATGGCGGAGTTATGCCACCTATTAAAAAGAATAAAAATAGTGTTGTCGATTCCTCATCGTATGCTTCTCATTGGAAGAAACGGCAATCAGAAATACGCGGATATCAACGGGCTTTTTATTGTAATAGCGATGAAGGGGATTTTCTGCGGGTTGATTATAATCTGAAGGATAAAAGAGTCAGGTTGTATCTTGAAGCTGCTGATGAAGGCGGCATGTCGTATTATGGAATTATTGAAAAAGGTGAAGTCGTTTCTGAGAAGAATCTTACGACTGGAAGATCTGTGTCTTTAAATGAAAAATTTAGTGATAGAGCATCAATTTGGGCTTCTTTACCTAGCAAAGATATTATCAATTTGATTGGGAAGAACTATGGTATTAAGGATGAGTTAAACCGTGTTCTTACTGAAAAAAAGAAACAAAAACTCGAGAAAACCAGACAACGGTATTTTATTGATAGCGATGAAGAAAAAGATGCTTTTTTTGGTGATTTCAGTGATGAGAAAACTGTTGAAAAGAAAGATTTTATTGATATTATAATTGGACTCGCTTTGTCGATTTTGATATTTTATTTCACATTGAATTTTATGATGACCGGCGGTTTTTTAGCTTTTTACGGTATTGCTATTGGTGCGTTTGATATGTTCTATAGAAGTAGAGAGCCTATTTTCTTTAAGATATTAGTAATGGTAGCACTTGGATTTGTGGTATATATTTATGGAAATTTTGTTTTCTGAATAATGTCCATGAATGTGTCTTATAATGGCTTTATAATTACTTGATATTTATTACTGCAAAAAATTATATATTATATTATGGCTGTTGATAAAATAGTGGTCTAAAATATTCTTCATGGTTTAACTTTCCTGATATTTTTTATTCTAAATATTTATGTTTTTATGCCGATATAGAGCTAAGGGTAAGTTTTGGAAACATGGATGTTTCCAGCATGTATAATGCCCAAAAAAAAGAAGAGGTATTCCACGGATGGACAGAAAAGTGATTGATTTTTCAGCTTACCGTTTTGAAAAAGAAATGCGCAGTGAAGGCTACAAGGTTGTGAAAGAAAATGAAAAAATTAAGATGCTTTTAAAGATTAAAAAAAAGACACAATTCGACCAAACGATTAAATAGTTAACCGGAGGATGGAATGCCTGAAGATATCGAAAGAAAGAAAAAAGAAATACAAGATGAAATTGACAAATTAAACCATGAATTTAAAGTTGAATTGCCTTTAAAGATTAATGAAGCTCGTGAACATGGCGATTTAAAAGAGAATGCGGATTACCATGCAGCGAGGGAAAGGCAGGGATTTGTAAGAGCAAGAATTGCACATTTATCAGATCAGATTGCTAAACTTAATAGTATTGACGAAAGTGCTATTTCGAAAAATTCTGTCGGATTCGGATCTGTTGTTAAACTGCAGGATACTGCGTCAGATTATAGTTTAACATTGACTTTTGTGACAGAGGATCAGGTTAATCCAAGCGAAGGTAAAATTACGCTAATGACACCTTATGGACGTGCTGTTACGGGAAAGATGGTTGGAGATATCGCGGAAGTAACGCTGCCTGCGGGACTGAAAAGGTTCCGTATAGTTTATATTAAAACCATTCACGGAAATGAAATATTTGAATGATCAAGGAAAAGTGTTGCCTTTTACTGATTGATTCTGAATTAATATATTTGGAGATGATATGGCGATTATTAGAGATTTTAAAGGGTTGAGACCTGCAAAAGAATATGTTGAGAAAATAGCGGAGCTTCCATACGATGTCTGTAATCGAGAAGAAGCAGCAAGTGCAGCAGAAGGTAATCCTTTTAATTTTTATCACATAACGCGCTCTGAAATTGACTTACCAAAGAATATTACCTCTTATGACCCGCTTGTATATCAAAAAGCTTCTGAAAATTTAGAAACATTTATTCAAAAGGGGTATCTGCGGGAGGATTCCAAGAAATCCTTATATTTCTATACTCTTATAATGAACGGCAGGGAACAATCAGGATTAACTGCCTGTGTAAGCATTGATGATTATATTGCCGGTAAAATCAAAAAACACGAACTAACAAGAGAAGAAAAAGAGAATGATCGTATTAAACATATTGATGTGACTAAAGCACAAACAGGACTGGTTTTTTTATTTTTTAAAAACAATGAAGATAAAAAAGAACTGTGGAATGATATTTTATCTATAGCTCCGGAATATGATTTTATATGCGATGATGGTATCCGCCACATTTTTAGACTTATTGATAATGATATGATGATTAATCGTATAAAGGATTTATTTGCTGCTGATGAATTATATATTGCAGACGGTCATCATCGTGCTGCATCTGCTGTAAAAAATGGTCTTTCCATGCGTGTTGATAAAACTGTCAATGATGATAGTGAGTATAATTATTTTGTCTCAGTAATATTTCCAGATAATCAATTAATGATAATGTCTTACAATCGCGTTTTAAAAGATTTGAATGGTATGACAAAAGACAGCTTTTTTGAAAAAATTAAAGAAAACTTTTCTGTTGAAAAAACTGATAAATCTATACCTTCTAGAAATAATGAGTTTATCGCTTACATCGAGTCTGATTGGTATATTATTAAGCCAACTTTTCTGGTAGGTTCTGATCCTATAAAATCCCTGGATGTGAGTATTTTACAGAACTATATATTATCACCGGTATTGAATATTGATGATCCACGCACAAGCAAACGTATTGATTTTGTCGGGGGTATTCGAGGTACTGATGAATTGAAAAAACTTGTCGATTCAGGTGAATACAAAATGGCAATATCCATGTATCCGACATCGATTGATGAGCTTATAAAAGTTGCGGATAGCGGTAATATTATGCCGCCCAAATCAACTTGGTTTGAACCTAAATTGCGAGACGGTTTGATTATTCATAAAATATAATCTCCGGGGGCTGTATGGCTGAGATAGAAGAATTAAAAGCGGAATGTGAAGAGCTTCGAACTGAAAATATTCAGCTTCGGGATCTGCTGAAAAGCTATGATGAAATTTTAAAGCTGAATGAAAAAGAAATAGACAATAACGAAGAAATTATTGAAATGTATGAACAGATAATGGAGTTTACTAGAAAAGAACTTGAGGACGCAAATAAGACAAAAGAGGCTATTCAAAGTATGTCAAATCTCTCATCTGAAGAACTGAAGAATGCTTTTCAACGCATTGGTGATCTTGAAAAAATTAATGTCGCACTCCGTGAAGAAAAAGGGAAAAATAGATAGGTTGTAATGATAGTAACATATATTTTTATTTTTCTTTTTTTTGTCATTTTCACTGTGCTTGTACTGTATGTTTTCAGTACAT
>CAYLTM010000006.1:1717-5994 GCA_964386495.1 uncultured Leptospirales bacterium | reverse complement strand
AAAAGGGCAAACAAAACTTGCTATAAAAAAGCTTGATGAAATCTTATCTAAAGATGAAAGAAATAATTACGCACATTACCTGATGGCTGAAGCATACCAAGTAGAAAAAAATTACGCATATTCAATTGTTGAGCTTCGTCAGGTTCTGAAGTATGGTCTTTTCGATGATAATGTAAATGAAGTTGATGTGCGTGAAAAACTAGCTGACCTTCTAGTCTTACAAAAGAAGTATCAGGATGCGAAGAAAGAATATCTTCTTTTAACTCAGATAGATCCATCAAATTATAAAAACTTTTTTATTCTTGGGAAATTATTTTTTGAAGCCAATGTTCTCGACAAAGCTTCAGATTATCTTAAAAAGTCAATATCAATAAATAACAAACACGCGGAATCATATTATTATCTTGGTCAGGTGTTCTACCGAGGCGGTTCAAACAATGACGCTAAACAGGCTTTTATAAATACTATAAAGAATGACGCGGGTAATTATAAAGCCCATTATTTTCTGGGACTTTGTCTTCGGGCTGAAGGTGATCATGAGTGGGCAATTAAAGAATTTGAGATCGCCCAGAAAGCGGAAGATATTCGTGCTAAATGTTTTCTCGCTAAAGGTACATGTTTTTTTGAAACTGAACAGTATCCTAAAGCGATTGTTGAATTTGAAAGAGGATTGAAGACCATCGGTGCGGCAAGTGATACCGCGTTGAATATGAGATATTTTCTAGCGGCATGTTATGAGAAAATGCGCGATATGCAGTCAGCAATAGAAAACTGGGAAAAGATCAGCGAAGTAAATAAGAAATTTAGAGATGTTGAGGAGAAGCTGCGTCAGAATTCTGAGTTCCGTCAGGATGATAGAATTAAAGATTTCATGATAGCGTCATTATCAAATTTTGAACATACCTGTAGAAAAATGATAGAATCCATGAGTTTTGAAGTGCTTGAAACAAAAGTTATGAGCGATACTGATATTGAAATTTACGCATCTGAAAAAGAAGACCAGAAAATGCGAAATACAAGAAAACTTTACCGGCTTATAAGAATTCTCAGAACGACGCAGGTTGTACAGGATTCTTTTTTAAGATCTCTGTATGAAACAATGAAACCAAGAAACGCACAGAGAATAATGGTTATTACAACAGGTGAATTTTCGCAGCCTGCTATAGATTTTTCAAATACAAGACCAATAGAACTTGTAGGAAAAGCTAAAATTGTCGAGATTCTGAAAAATGTATGATCGGCATCTATGAAAAATGAAACAATCCTGAATAAAGTTCCTTTTCTTTCGCACTTGACAGATGCGGAAAGAAGTAATATAAGCAAAAAATTTGAAACTATATCAATGCCTGCCGGGAAAACCGTTAATACTCAAACAGATAAATTCTATATTATTAAAAGCGGGCAATTTATTTTAGATAATCCGTTCAGCAAAGATAAAACATTTACTTCGGGAAAGTTTTCTTATTTTGGGAATATCCCATTTGTTAACAGCAATGATAAATTGAAAGTTCATGCCCAAACAGATGGCGAAGTAATCGCGGTAGCTGCAAGTGATCTTGTTAAATTCGTATTTGAAAATTACAAAGCGGGGCGAGCTTACAGCGGAATACTGGAAAATATTTATGCCGGACAGGTTATTCCTGAAATAAGTGGCATTAGAAATATTTCTAAAGTGGTAACAGTTACCAGTCTTTCGAGAAAGAGCGGAAAGACCACTTTGGCGGCTATGCTGGGTTTAGCGTTGTCAGAAAATGATAGAACAATTATCTTGGATATGTCCTTTTCAGGGGAAAGTGTTTTCTCTGTATTCGATAAGCAACCATCACTAGCTCTGACGCAAAAAATTGAAAATGAGAAAAAAGATGAAAGTTTCATAAAAAGTAATATAATCGAAATTAATGAGAATTTAGCGTTATTAAATATATCTTATGGAAGTCTGGTTGCGATTAACGAAGATGTTCTTCCTGCTGTGATTCGAATACTTGCCCGTAGCTATAAATATATAATAACAGACCTGGAGTATACCAAAGCCGTTTATGAGAAGCTAGCATCCTTAACTGATGTAATTTATCTTATAGATAATAAAAATTCAACTGAACATGCTGGTTATAATGAAATTGCAAAAATATTAACTGATGGTCAAAATCTGGTCAATGTTCAGAATAAATGTAGTAAATCACATTCAAGATATTTTATTAAGAAAATGGATTTCACTAAGCAGAGTATACTCGAAAAAATTTCTTCATATAGTTCTTCATCGGACTTTTTAATAATACTGTCCGAAACTCTTGAAAAGAAGAATGCTCTGTGTCTTGAAAATGAGGGTCTGGAATCACTCGGATATAGCGGATTATTTTTATCACTTTATGAGAATAATCCATTTAGCGTTATTTCATCTAATTATATTTCATTTATTATGTCTGCGATGTTTACTATGTTATCAGATTCGAATGAATTCAAGAAACAAATTTTAGATTTTTTCAAACCCGAAAGAATCAATTATTTTCTCGATATAAAATTTCCAGATAGTTCAATAATAAAAAACGGAAAAATAAAATCATATATGTCGGATTTATCAAAAGATCGGCGAATGGAGGATTCAAAAATAAAGTTGATTACGTCTCTTCTGGAGAAAAATGAAGGTAACACGATTATTTCTACAGGATATTTAAAGGAGATTATGACGGCATCGTTTTGCTTCAAACCATTATTTGATTCGCAAAAAATATACGGTAAAAATTATTATTGTCCGTTTCCATATTTTCCCGAAAATAGTAATACTATATACAGATATTCTTTTGACAAGATTTATCACGCGGAAATTAAATATGAAAAAAAAATTGATACTGGCAGGCAAATTCTAGAGATTTTTGATGATTATTTGAAAAACAACATTGACAGAGAATCTGTTAGTTGGAAGAATAATCTATCAGTGAAAGTTGATTTTAACGAATATAATATCGATAAAATAGTTGATAATTCGTATAGAGAATTTTCATTATTGATGAGTAAGGAGTTTTCACGATGAGAAATAAGCTGACTAATCTATTACAGGTCTGTATTCTTATTACCGGGTTGGTTTATGCTTTGACCGGTTTTCTGTTTTTTATGAATCCGACAATGTTTGGTCGTCTGCTTTCGATTCAGGTTACTGACGAATGGATTAATCAGATAAAAATGGATGAGTTTCTAGTATTATTATATCTTGTTTCACGGAGTTTGTCAGCATTGCTGATTACTACAGGACTGTCGATGGTGTTGCCTTTATATGAACCTTTAAAGTATCGGGGTGTTATATATTTTTCTGGGGTTTTATACCCTCTGTTAATGGCAATATTTTTACTGAAAAATGGTTATGTTAATGGGTATCATGCGGCTACTTATGTTGGTTTTGTATTCTTGTCTGTATTTGTAATAAATTTTATCGGTTTATACTTGACAAAAAGGAACGCTGATAAAGGAATAGAATAAATTTTGAGCTCAAAGGAGTATGAAATGCTTAATACTAAGAAAGTTAATGGATGTTCATCTTTCAGCTGATGTTGAAAAAGAAATAAATGTTATTATTAAGAACAGTCCTGATTGTAATTTGCTTTTAAATTTGCAAGATGTTGAATATATGAGCAGTTCCGGTTTGCGGATTTTTGTTTCTACAATGCGTATTCTTAAAGACAATAACAAAAAACTGAAACTATGTAATATTAATAGTGCGGTTAAAAAAATATTTGAAGTTGTTGAGCTTATGGATATGTTTGAAATTTATGACAACGAGGTTCTGGCTCTGGAATCTTTTAAGTAATCTATAATAAGCTGTCCGCTGAAGCGGATAGCTTAAATTCAGCGAAATAAAGTTATATGTATATTTTATATATTTTAGTCGGCTTAATTTTTACAGTAGGTTTTTTATATTACATCCTGCATATTGCCCCTAAATTTGATCCAAGAAATCGTGCGGAAGAATTTATACGGAATAACAAGGTAGATGACGCGATAATAGAGTATAACAAGTTACTGGAAGAAAATCAGTATGATTTTGTTACGCATTTTCGTCTTGGTGAAATATATCTTCGAAAAAATGAAATAGACAAAGCTCAGGTTCATTTTGAAACGATTCTTGACCACGGAAGCTTTAATTACGAAGTTGATAAAGTTGATGTGCAGAAAAAACTTGCTTCAATATATTTTGCCAATGATGATATTTATAACACATTTAAAATCTATCTGGAAATACTGAAAAAATACCCTGGTAATGAAGAAGCCATATATCATGCCGCGTT
>CAYLTM010000006.1:0-1707 GCA_964386495.1 uncultured Leptospirales bacterium | reverse complement strand
ATAGTGCGGGGTCGTGGACAGCGAGGGCAAAAGATTTTGCGGGAAAAATGTTTAACCGCTTAATAAAGATGAATAATAAATCTTTTGATGTGCAGTTTGGTGCTGGGATTTGCGCTTTTGAGAATCAGAAAGTAAACGACGCAGTCGAGTATTTTCGTAAAGCAGCTGAATTGAAACCTGATTCGGATATAGCATCTTTAGCTGCAGCAATAGCCTTAAGGAAAAAAAGTAATTATAATAAAGCACAAAATTATGTGGAAAAGCTGCTCGCGAGGGTAGATGATGCCGATGTCAGATTTGTTCTCATGCGGCTGGAGGCTTTTATTTTGTTACAGCTTCGTAAGTATGACGAGGCAATGAAAAAATTTGAATTGCTGCTGCAATTTGCAAAAAATAATAATTATGCTGAAGAAACGAATATGGTCGAATATGATCTGGGATTTGTCTGCATAAAATCTGAAAAAACCGGAAGAGCCTACGATTATTGGAACAAGCTTTATGAGAAAAAAAGAAACTACAAGAATCTGCCGAATCTCATTATGACACTTCGCCGTGAAATGGATAATGCCGGTAAAGAACATAAAGAAGAATATGAGGATTCTACTGCTGATTATGCAGACGAGTGGATGAAGAATGCTTTTTCACCGTCTTTTCTGTGGGATATTTGTGGATTGAAATCAGAGATTAAAATTGACCTGAAAAATATAATTGCACAATTTAAAACACAGGCGGCGGAAAATAAGGATATTCCTGTAGACGCGTCTTCAGCGGACATTGGCAGTGCTGATTATATTGCTACTTTTGTTAAACTTGATACAGAAACCTTTCGAATAATTTCCAACAGACTTGTAGAGAAGGCTGGTTATAAGGTTGATGAAATTTTACAGACATATCGGGAATCTGATGGTGTAGATTTTATGGCGAGAGATAAAGCTACCGACGAAGTAGCGTATGTTTGGGTTCGTCGATGGACTAAAATGAAGGTTGGTGAAATATCTTTGAGGAATCTCGCACAGGCTGTTAATGATATGAAGGCGAAGCAAGGTGTTTTGTTTACCACAGCAGATCTTACTGAAAACGCTGCGAAATCTATGGATATGCTATCCAAAATCAGACTGGTTCTCCCTGATGAGTTAAACGGGTATTTGAAAAATCTTATATGAAAAATGTTTCGTTGAAAATAAATTCAATAAATTATGATGATTACTATAAACTTAGTAAATCTATGAGTGATGAACTTTTGCAGTCGATTAAAGTTTATGGCGTAATCGATCCGATATTTGTTTTTCCAGAAAATTCGATGTTTAGAATTTTGAGTGGTCATAATAGATACCTCGCTGCTTCAGCACTGCAGCTGAAAGATATTCCGGTTAAAATAATTGAGAATGATATATTAGAAAATTTGTATAACACTGCAATTCTAAAAAAATATAACAAACAGCTCGGTTTTATAAGTAAAATAAAGTTTGTGATGATTTTTAATAAAGACAAGGAAATAAATAACCTTGATTATTCCGCACTGATGGCTATTCCAGAGGAAGCCTATAGTGACAGTGACACTGTCGAAGCAATAATGACTCTTCCAGAAACAATGAAAACTTATTTGAATGACAGGGATGTGAGTTATAAAACTATAAAAAAGCTCATTCATATTGATAATGAAATTGTGCAGCTATTATCTGCGTTTTTAACGGGAACAGATTTTCG
>CAYLTM010000005.1:52185-54452 GCA_964386495.1 uncultured Leptospirales bacterium | reverse complement strand
GGATACCAGCAAACATAGAATAAATATGAGTTTTTTCATTATGATTTTACATCTGACTCGGATGGTTTGTATTCGGCAAAGCACTAAAAAGCTTTGCCGAGTAGGGCAGGGACAAGCATTGCTCCGATCATCGTCGCCACTTCCCCGATAATTAGAGTATTTGTAAAAAGATTGACACGTCTCTACATAACCAGCATAAAAGACTATTGCCAACGCAAAGGGGTCAGTACGCAATGGCTGTCTCTACAACAAGGGGTTGCAACCCCTTGTTGTAGAGACCATGTGAACTGTTTCTCCCAGAGGGTGCGCAGTGGTTCCTGATCATATCGAAGGATATGCACGGGGTGAGGGCACAGATAGATAAAGATTGGCGAAGGGGAATAGTAGGTGAAAAAACTAAAAGTATATCTTGATAATTGTTGTTTTAATCGACCGTATGATGATCAGCATGGAATTATTATACGGATGGAAACTGAAGCTAAGTTATTTATTCAATCTGAAATTAAATTCGAAAATATAGAATTATACTGGTCATATATTCTATCGTATGAGAATTCTAAAAATAATGATCTTATGAAAAAAAATACAATCGATAAATGGCGAATTTTTAGTAAAAAAATAATCGAACCATCAACATCAATTGATAGTCTTTCGGAAAAAATAAATGACATTGGAATAAAAGAAATAGATTCCTTACATTTAGCCTGTGCAATTGATAGTAGGTGTGATTATTTTATAACAACTGATAAAGGAATTTTGAAAAAAGCGATATTTATTCCGGAAATAAAAATATTGAGTACGATTGATTTTGTTGGTATATATATGGAGGACAAAAATGATGACTGATAGCCAAATTATTGTAAAAGGAATAGAATCTTTAATAAATTCAATAGGCATAGTTGAATCAGAAAAATTTATTTCCATAATACTGCGTGAATTTTCTGATTATACTGAATGGAGAAAAGATCTTTTTGGGAACATGAGTTTATCAGAAATTAACAATGAAGCAAAAAAGTATTGGGAAAATAATAAGTGAAATATAATACAAAAGAATTGATATCTAAGTTCGGAGGTAGTAATATTTTTAATTCACCCATAGAGGTTATGTATGAAGAATAAAGAAAGCAACTCATTGATAGAAGTAAGGGAATGGAAAAAAGTGCATTTAATAATATGGAAATTTTGAATTAAAAATGGCTATTGATATGGAGGATGAAATATGAGAACTGATACATTGATTAAGCATGTTGGCTTCAAAGCAATTTTTTATAAATTGGATATTGTTGAAGCCGAAAGGTTTATTGCACTTATGAAGCGTGATAATTTTGATTATACCGAATGGCGAAAAACATTATGGGAAGACTTAACTGTTGAAGAATTATCTGCAAAGGCTATGGACTATTATTTAAAAAAGAATGAAATGTAATTATGAAAATCTACATAACATGGTGTAGCACGCCTCCCCTGTTATGAGCTGTATGGATTGACCGAGGACGAAATAAAGATTGTCGAAGGGGTTGGGACGTGAGAAATTACAAAGTATCTGAAATAATCAGAATAATCGAAAAATACGGATGGTATCTTGATCGGCAGAGCGGAAGCCATCGTCAATAGAAACACAGCAATAAAACAGGTCTAGTTACCATTTCCTGTCACAAACTGTCGAAGGATGTTCCAATCAACACCTTGAAAAGTATATTTAAACAAGCTCAGATAAATGAGGAGAACTTATGAAAAGATTTTTAGTAATATTTGAAAAAGCTGATAGCGGTTTCAGTGCATACATTCCGGATTTACCAGGATGTGTAGCATTCGGAGATACAAAGGAAGAAACTGAAGAACTTATTTATGAAGCTATCAAATTTCACATTGAAGGAATGATTCAGAGTAACATTCCTATTACAACCTCTGTTGTAGACAGCGAGATGATGGTATTTATGTAATTTAACAGGCTGCCAGAACCGCAACCTAAAGGATGCGATTCATGTAGTACGCATGGTGTTGCCCAGAACTGAACCGAACCCTTCAGGGTACGGATATGATGATGAGTGCGGATAAAAGAAAAGTTCGAATATTTCAAAAGAGACTGATCTTCTCTGCATCAGCAGCAGATTAATATTCTCGACCGGAAAATCGACAAGCCGTGTGGTGAGCATAGCCTGCACTGAGCTAGGTCGAAGTGCCGAACCATTGTTTACCTGTGCCCTTTCGTGTATGAGCTGCTGCGGTTTAATTATGGTAAGAGGATTTTGATTTCAGACTAAAAC
>CAYLTM010000005.1:34230-52175 GCA_964386495.1 uncultured Leptospirales bacterium | reverse complement strand
AAAACTCCTTCATTCGATTTTATTCAAGCGGCGTTGTCCGACAATATTAAATTTTTTTCCATGACTATAAAATCTAATATAATTGTTGACAAATTCAGCCCATAAATCAATTATGGCTATAAGAACGAACTAATATATAAAAAAAATAACATATAATGACGAACAAACCTGCAATAATACAAAGTGACAGCACGATCCTATTGGAAGTCAGCAATCCGCTCTTCGAGGAAGTGCGCGACGCGATATCTCCATTTGCCGAGCTTGAAAAAAGTCCAGAACATATTCATACATATCGCATAACATCATTATCATTATGGAATGCGGCTTCGTCAGGTTTAAATGCCGATGATATTAGAAAGGTTATCGCAAAATTTTCGCGATACGACATTCCTCAAAATGTTTCATTGTTCATACAGGAACAAATGTCCCGATATGGTATCCTGAAACTTGTGCGCGACGGCAACAATATATATTTAACATCTGAAGATGTTTATCTTCTCGAAGAATTTCTGCATAACAAAAAAATTGATTCATATATTGAAGAACGTGTCAGCGAAAAACAAATCCGCATAAAGAGCGATCTCCGTGGTCATATTAAACAAGCGCTGATTAAAATCGGATACCCTGTCGAAGACCTTGCCGGGTACGATGAAGGCGATCATCTCGAAATTTACTATAGAACGACCGCGCTGTCCGGCAAATCTTTTGGGTTACGTGATTACCAGTTGTCTTCTGTTACCGCGTTTTATAGAGGCGGCGGTCCGGACGGAGGCAGTGGTGTAATAGTATTGCCATGCGGTGCTGGAAAAACTATAGTTGGTATAGGTGTCGTTGAAAAACTAAAAACCGCAACGTTAATACTTGTTACAAATACTGTGGCGGTCAGACAATGGAAAAACGAATTGCTGGACAAGACGGATATCACTGAGGATCAAATCGGCGAGTATACCGGTGAAAAAAAAGAAATCAAACCAATAACAATTGCCACATACAACATCCTTACTTATAGAAAAAAGAAAAATGAACCTTTTCTGCATTTCAACCTTTTTGTTTCCGCAAACTGGGGGTTGATTATTTATGATGAAGTGCATCTTTTACCCGCGCCGGTTTTCAGAATGACTTCTGAAATTCAATCGAAACGCCGCCTGGGATTAACCGCCACTCTTGTAAGAGAAGACGGTCTGGAAACTGATGTCTTTAGTCTTATCGGTCCGAAAAAATTTGAGATTCCCTGGAAAATCCTGGAAAAATCTTCATGGATCGCTGAGGCGCAATGTTACGAAATTCGTGTAAACCTGTCGGACTCGCAGAGATATCAATATTCTGTTGCACGTGACCGTGAAAAATTCCGAATAGCCTCTGAAAATAACGAAAAAAATAATATAATAAAAGTGCTGTTAGATTATCATCATGAAAGCAGCGTTCTGATTATTGGTCAATATATTTCCCAGTTGACAGATATTTCAAATAGATTTAAATTCCCGATAATTACGGGCAGCACCCCGGTTCCTGAAAGAGAACGGCTATATTCAATGTTTAAAAACGGCGAACTGAAAAAACTTATTGTTTCAAAGGTTGCTAACTTTTCGATAGATTTACCGGACGCAAATGTAGCAATTCAGGTATCCGGCACATTTGGTTCAAGACAGGAAGAGGCTCAACGTCTGGGGCGAGTGCTCCGTCCGAAAGAGGGTATTAATAAGGCGTATTTTTATACAATAATCACAGGCAATTCAACCGAAGAAGAATTCGCGCATAACCGGCAACTGTTTTTAACAGAGCAAGGTTATTCGTACATTATTTTAAACGAAGATATGTTTTTTAGGGAATATGGTAAAAAAGAAAATGATAAGGTTTTATAATAATTTTATAACACAATTTATTGCATTTTTGTTGATTATGTTTTCTTTAAATTGTTCAAAGCAGAGCGACTCGACTGATCCAAAAACTGCTGCGAAAGCCGACAAAATAATAAATCATACAAACATGAATCTTTCCGTTTTTTCAAAAACTGATTTTGCTATTAACAATATTATTACTGATAATGCCGGAAACATGTATTTTTCCACATACCATTCTGGAATATTTTTTAAAAAAAATAATTCTAAAAAAGTATCACCTGTAAATCATGATATTTTAAAAAGGCGAAGTCATCTCGATTACATCAATGAATACCGAACAATATCCGCGATGGTTGTGTCATCAATAAATCCGGGAACAATATACGTTGCGACAAAACATTCTGTCTGTAAAACTTTAAACTACGGACAATCCTGGGAAATTTTTCCGATGAATGGTTTTGATGATAAGAATTATATTTCCGCACTTTGCCTTGACAACAATGATAATCTAATAATCGGTACTTCCTATTCCGGTATAAACAGATTCGTTAATGGTAAGATTACACGAGTTAACAAAGGGCTTCCCTATGAACCCTACAGTCCAACGCTTGTTTTCTACGAAAAAGTTTCATCCCTGCATTATGACAGTGCGTCACAAACTATCTTTGCGGGTTTTATTCTTGGAAAAGGTTTGCACAAACTTCCACTTAATGAAGATAAATGGATTTCTGTTAAAGCCATTCAGAAAGACAGTTCGGAAACAGTTTTTGATATATCTACCATTTCCGGTAAGTTATATTTTTCTACAGAAAATGGTGTTTATACATATGATTCAGTAAGTGACGCGTCAAATCTTCTGAGTGACAGCAAAATATCATTTACATCTCCGGGAATAAATTATTCCAAAGAGTATGATCTTTTTTATGCTGTTCCCGGCAGTGCTTCTCATAAAAATAATAAAAATCCTGTTGCTGCCGGAAAAAAAGCTCTATATACTACACCGCATTTTGTGCGAAACAGTACGGACGTTCTAATGAAATATATCACCGCGACAAAATCCAATGCCGTGGTAATCGATCTGAAGGACGACTGGGGTGATATATATTACGATATTGATAATTCAACAGCAAAAAATATCGGTGCTTTAAAAGAGCATATTGATTATCCAAAAATTATTAAATCATTTAAAGATAATAATATATATACAATTGCTCGAATAGTGACTTTTAAGGACAAAAACCTTTATATGACAGAAGGAAACAAATACGCTGTCTGGGACAAACAATATAACAAACCATGGAAGGCTCAGAATAAAGAATACTGGACAGATCCCTACTCCGACTTCGTGAGAAACTACAACATTGAAATCGCGAAAGAAGCCGTAAAAATGGGATTCGACGAAGTTCAGTTTGATTACATTCGTTTTCCAGCAGACGGACCCTTAGAACGGGCGGATTACCGTTTTAATAAGTACTCTGACACCTATAAATCAGAAATTATGGAAGATTTTCTTCAGCAGGCTAAAAAGGAATTATCTGTGCCGATTTCAACTGATATCTATGGTGTGACCGCGTCGTATCATTTTGGAAATTCGATTGGTCAGGATATCTTTGTTTTTGCACGTCATTCGGACGCGGTTAGTCCAATGATATATCCTTCACATTACGGACCATCGTTTATGAACGCCTGGTCAGCGGAGGATAAACCTTATAAAATTGTTGAACATGGTTGTATCCGGTCAATATATCTGTCGGGTAACGCGGCGTATATGAGACCATACCTGCAGGCATTCAACATGTTGTCCCCAACATGGGGTACCGGTTATATTTTAAAACAAATTGAAGCGGCTGAAAAGTCATCCTGCAGCGGATACATTTTTTGGAACGCGGCCGTAAATTATGGAATGGTGAGAAATGCTTTATCACAGAAAGAATAAAAACATAAAAGACAACGCGAGAAAATTTTTTCGTGATATTTCAGGTATTACAATTGGATCTTTAATTGCAGCAATCGGGTTCGCTCATTTTTTGATCCCGTTTAAATCTGCTCCAGGCGGAGCTGGCGGTTTAGCACAGATATTTTATTATTTTTTCAATGTTCCGCCTGGCGTTTTCATGCTAATTATCAACATCCCCTTGTTTATTGTCGGTGTAATCATTTTCGGCAAATCTTTCGGGTTTAAAACTTTTTATGGTATTATAACTCTCTCATTATTTACAGATATTTTCGCGTCAACGTATTTTACTTCCATTAAAATTTTGCAGCCATTTATTCACAAGATTAATGAGCAGGCATATTCATTCACAAATGAACCATTACTAGCTGTACTTGGCGGATCAATTCTTCTCGGATGCGGTGTAGGTATTGTAATAAAATACAACGGATCAACAGGCGGCAGCGATATCCCGGCTCTTTTACTGAGAAAATATTTTGGATTCTCTGTTGGCATCGCGTATTTAATTATCGATTCGATTATTATTACCGTCGTGGGAATTATTTTTGTAAACGCTAATCTGATATTGTGGGGACTTTTATCACTCTATGTATCATCAAAGGTTACAGATTTCGTTATCGAGGGAATTTCTTATACTAAAAGTGTGTTTATTATTTCCGAAAAATCTGATGTTATACGCGATTATATTTTGACTGTTATGGATAGAGGATGTACTATTATTAATGGTACAGGGGGATTCACAAACCTTCCAAAGCAGGTCATATATATTGCTATTCACCAACGAGAGCTTTCCGGTTTGAAGGAAAATGTCAAACTTATTGATAAAGACTGTTTCATGGTAGTTAACGACGCTTATGAGGCACACGGTGAAGGGTTCAAAAAGTGGGACAGGTAAATATAATTCAAAAAGAAATTACTTGCTTATCAAAAGGGGTTAATCCTGCCGAATAACAGTACCCCCTTGAAAATTCCTCAATAAACCTAACTTTTAAAAAGACCATCGGCTGAACTAAGTTCAAATATTTTCTGTATGACATCAGGAATGTTTACAAGTTTTAGTTTTTTTCCTTTATCACGAAGCATTTTATTGAGTGTTAAAAACATTCCAATACCGGATGAATCCAGATAATTCGCGTGACGCAAATCAACTTCCAGATTCTTGTCGTTGGTTTTTACAGCATTGAAAAGGACTTCTTTAAGTTCCTTAATACCCATCAAATCCACATCGCCGTCAAAAACAGCAAAAACTGTGTCTTCATTTTCTGAAATATTTATGTTCATCGTGCACCTCTTTCTGACGAATTAATTCAAAGATACTGCACTGTTGTCTGCAAGAAATTCTTTGTCAACTGATTAATTCATTGAAAATGATGATTTTTTACATTTGACAGTATTCAATAGTAAATAACTATAGTTGCAATATGCGAGAGGGATGGGAAACAGCGCGATTAATTATGGGAAACTGTAGTTTTAGTGAGGAAAGTCCGAACACCAGAGAGCAGGATGCCGGTTAACGGCCGGACGTCGTAAGGCGATGGAAAGTGCAGCAGAAAATATACCGCAGCGGAAATTCCGTTGTAAGGGTGAAATGGCGAGGTAAGAGCTCACCGCGTTTTATGTAAGTAAGACGGCAATGCAAACCCCATTCGGTGCAAGGTCAAATATGCGGTCGATCAAGGGCTGCTCGTTCAAGACCGCGGGTAGACTGCAAAGAATTTTTCAGCAATGGAAAATCAAGATAAATTGTTTCCAAATACAGGATTCGGCTTATATCCCTCCCGCATTATTTTATCAGAAACCCCTGAAAGCTGTTTCTTCTTTTGAATTCATCGATAATACCTTGTTGAACAGAACCTTTAAGAAGTCCCCACTTTGGAGCTATAAGGTGATTAATGTTCGCGTCACCGGATAATCTGTGAATCACAATATCTTGTCTTGTACGTTCCAGAAAATCGCAAACCAATGAGAAATATTCTGTTGATGATAATAATTTAATTTCATTATTTAGATACATTTTTTCCAGAGTGGTATTTTTTAGAACATGTAAATGATGAAGTTTTATACCATTGATTTTTAAACTCGAAACGATTTCCGCGGTTTCCATAATATCATTCCAGTATTCTCCTGGAATACCAAGGATAATATGCAGACAAATATTTATTCCCCGTTCTGATAAAATATTTATAGCAGTTTCAACATTTTCAAAGGTATGTTTCCTATTTAAAAAATCTAAACTGAAATTATGCACGCTTTGCATCCCTATTTCAACCCATTACCCAACATTAGTTTTATGATAAGTCGATATTAGATCTGCAATGTTTTCATCAATACAATCAGGGCGGGTTCCTATCATTAGTCCAAAAATATTTGGATAAGACAATGCTGTATCGTAGCATTTTTTCAGTGATTCTATGTTGGAATATGTATTAGTATATGCCTGAAAATATGCGATATATTTTTCTGAAACATTGGCTCTAATAAAACCAGTCTGAGCTTTTCTCATTTGATCATGTATGTCAGATATTTCTAACGAAGTGTAGGAGGCGGAACCATTTTCTGAACAGAAAATGCAGCCTTCAGTACTTTTTGTTCCATCTCTGTTCGGACAGCCAAACCCGGTATTTATCGATAATTTCAGCATTCTGAAACCATATTTATTTTCGATGTAATCACCAAAAAAATTATATGGTTTCCCGCTCCAATCTGTTACGATGTCCGCCTGCCTATAATGAACGGTATTTTTTAGATACTGCCAGGCAAGAATTTTTAAAGTATTCCTGATTTTGATATTTCTTCGGATCAAATGCAACACGACCTACTCTTTTTGCATCGACCAGATTCATATTTTTATCCAGACGAACTATGTAAATTCCTTCGGTGAAATTTACCGTAACTGTTTTTTCCTTTTTAACCTTTGTATATTTTTTGGTTTTTTTAGAATACTTTTTATCCCAAACAGTTGTTCTGATTTTGCCGTTTGTTATTGACTCTTGTAGGGCGTTTTTTATATCACTATGAGGAGCGAATGATGAATCAATAGCCTCTTCAAGTGATTGTCCCTCTTTTATCGTCAATATGAAAGGCGTTTTCAAGGAATGTTTTTCCTTCGCCATTGTAAGTGGTGTAAATGAAGGAGGGTGGGTAAGTTTTTTTTGCTGTGGAGCTTGACTCGCTTGTTTTTTTGGCAAAGGTAATCCTGTATAAGTCAAATACGCTGACCTGTTCAAATTCGCAAACACCGGATTATACCCTAATGACTTGATAGCTTTTTTATAGTATTCACCCGCTTTGCCATAGCTTTTTTTCTTGTAGAACTGTTTTGCTTTATTAACATTTACATTGTATGATATTAATCTTTCCTTCATGTAAGAATAATATTTAATCTGATCTTCGTATGGAGTACCTTCGTATCTTTTTTCAAGAACATTGCATAAATAAATCGCTGCATTTACATCCTTTTTTTTGATATAATACAGGGTTATCCTAGATATTTTTATAATGTTTGTAAGTTCTTCATCAGGATATCCGGTTTTTTTTAGTTTTGAGTTGTTAATACTCACACCGAATTTTTCATCTAATGTTTTAATAAAAGTCTTATACTGTGCTTCCGCTATCATTTCCTGATTAGATTTTTGTGATAAAAATTCTTCTTCTTCATAATTCGAAATAAAACCGGATTCATAAATTACGGAAAATGGATAATCCGAAAAATAGATAAACCGGTCGTCCGCTACCGCACCATTATCCCAGTTATTCGCTGTCATATTATTCGCGACGAGCTGATCCTTAATATTCAATGCGTAACTTCTGGTGAATCCTGAAGCGTCAAACTTGTTGTATAATGTCAAAAACCCTTTATAAACCTGTTTAACATGTGTAAGATATTTGTTGCCGTATTCATCACATGTAACATGAATGCCCAACATGTTTACTCGACCTTCTGCTTTATGTATTGGTGATATATTATTTAGATGTGATGATACAATTATAAAGGCATTCGAATTGTATGCCATTTGTATGGTATCATTGAATGATATGTCGCTGTATTCATCTGTTGTTCCATTGAGCATTTCGAGATAGTCGTCTGTCGAAACGACTTCTATATATTTATTCGTTGACATCCTTTTGTAAAGTTCTCTGGCAAGCGGCATGGAATACATTTCTTCAGGTTTCTCTTTAGCACTCATTCTCCATGTAACCGCACCTTGCCATGCCCCTGATTTCAATCTGCCGTGAGCTGGATCAAAGAATACAGTTATCTTTTTTCCATCAGACAACTTATCATACAGATCACCATAAATATTATCAATAGTATTTATAATATATTTTATGTCGGTTTTCTGTGTTGCATTGTTTTCTGACTGTAATATTTTGTTTATAATATCCGGCTGCTCTTCCTTCGAGTATGATTGAACAGATGTTAACGATATTATTATTAGTGCGATTATAACTTTTTTCATAAATAATTTCCTGACTTAAATGTCTCCGTGATTAACAGGATACCCCTGCTTAACTTAATTATCGTAATTTATCGTAAATAACTTAATAGTTTCACTATACATTACAGTTTAACTAAACTTAAGATTTAGTCAAGAAATTAATTTTATTAAATAGGCGCAAATTGGGGCGTATTTGATATTAAAGAATATATCCGAAAATAAAATCTAACCCCAATTTGGCGATAATTAGATTGCGGTGATTATGATTCTATATAGTCGTTATCATCAGATCTAATGATTCCGTAATAAAACAATATTACAGCGGCGATCATAAATATGTGATAAATACTGTTGTAGTCAAATTCCCATATTACATTAATCGATATTGTCCGCAGCGCCTGTAATATTGAACCTGATATTGCGACTACAATACCGAGGGCTATAATCATATAACCTGTCTTGGTTCTTTGAAAAAATAGAACAATATACGACACTAACGCGAAAAGCATCACCAATGCTGAATATAAAACGAATATAATAAAATAACCTTCAATTAGTTTGAAAAATGCTGTAATGAAGTATAGGAAGAAATAACCGATACCGGTAACAATCATTATTATTGCCGATTTCCTAAAAGCTCTTTCTCCAAAAAGATCAAGAAGCACAGTGCTTGCAAGAGCGGTTATCATGAGTCCAAGAAAGAATCCGAGAAATATCCAGTAATATGTCTGTGCCTGTATGTTGGGCGGATTTGTTCCTGCGATTTCATGAATGGCATGTGCTGGTACTCCAAATAATGCTGACGCGCCGATTGTATAAAAAACTATTTGCCACATTTTTATACGTAATGGCAAGCGCTGTTTATCCGAAATAAATCTGTGCTTTAGTTTGTAACCGAGAAAAACCGCGACAAGACCGAATATTCCATCTGTAATTGCCGTTGTCATTTCCGGCGGTGCTGAAAATGTCATAGAGCCTCCTGAAAAATTTTGTTACTTGAAATCCGCAAAAACCGGTTTATGATCCGATGTTCTAATTTCTAATATATTGAAATTACTACTCGTTAAATCCGTTGTATAAAACATATAGTCAAGATGTTCTGCCTTACCGTCCCACGCTTCAAAAAAGGTCGGTGCGTTTATCAAGCCGCCCTGCATGCCGGCTTCAAGAAATCCTGCATGAAAAAACGCCATAATCTCCTCTTTATCCTGCGACGCATTCAGGTCGCCTACTATGATTGTTTTTGGAGATTTTTTATAGATTGATATCAATTCTTCACACTGAGGTTTTCGGTATTCGTTGGATTCATGATAATCGAGGTGATTATTAACGATTGTAATTTCTCCTGACTTTACAGCATATTTAATTTCCTGCATAGTCCTTGTTTCTCCGGCGTTTACGCTGAATGGTTTGTTTGATATTGAATTAACCGGCAGTCTGCTTAATACGGCATTACCGTACTGCCCGCTTCGCAGCATCGGCGCGAAATGATATTTCATGTTCAGCTGTGATGCGATTACCGCTAAATTGTCCGCCATTCCGTTTGTAATTTCCGCACGGTCAACCTCCTGCAAACATACGATATCCGGATTAATGAGTTTTATCGTTTCTATGATGCCTTGCACATCCATTATATAATCCGCGCTAAGTCCATGATGGATATTATATGTTAGAACACGGATTTCAGTTTTCGATATTACCTCATCACTATCGGAGGGACCTCCTGTGAAGCTTTTTATTATTACAATAAGACTTGTTATTACCGCAAACAGAATAATATTATTTATTGAGGGTTTTAATGATGATTCGTCATAATTGTTAATAATAGTCAACAGCAGCATAATCACCCCGGCTATCGGGATTATGAGATATATCTGAAACTGTCCTGCGACAAAAACAAAAACAAGAAATATTATGAAGCTGATAAATATCGCTAATGATGATAAAAAATATCTAGGAGGTTCTTTTCTGTCATAGCATGACAAGATATCTGAAAACAGATAGAAAAATATCGCGACTGAAAATATTATTATAATGTAATCAAAACTGCTGCTGGTAACGATCATATAAAGAGTTACACAAAATAAGACGGACAAAATTATATTGCCGTATTTATGATGTCCAAGAAGTCTGCTTCCAATATAACCGATCAGTGCGCCGCCGAAAACAACGAAAGAAGATGAATTTTCACTTAATCCGGTATACCCTGATATAGCATTGGAATTCTGCAGAAGAATCATTATCAGAAAAAGGAAAGGGCCTAAAGTCAATACACTAGATATTGTTGCTGATTTTTCTGATGTCCAGTTAAGACTTGTGTCTAAATTAACCAGATACAGCAATATAAAAAAGATTATGGTTATAATTACACAGAATGTGATTGGAATAACGCCGGTCCGCCATAGATACTCATAGTTATCGAAAACCAGTCGGATTACAGTGTCCGCTATAATTGATGGAGCCAGTACGGTATTGAAAATTTTAATACCAACTTTATCTTCTGAAAATTTGGTATTTATCAAGGATATAAACGCTATAAGAAAGGAGATAACCCCCAGGGACGAGAAGATTATTCTGAGTCCAGGTGTATGAAATATCTGCATGATAAGCCTTGTTAATATTAATGTTGATGTTGAAAACATTATTACTATTTTATTAGAAAATACTTTCTGCAGTATTATGACTGTGAAAACCGATGCAAAAACACCGACAGCAAATAAAACAACCAGATTAATTGAACCGACGAAAGAATTCAAATTCCAGACTACCGCGGAGATGAATGCCCTCAGAACCTGTAGAAAAACTATTATGCAAATTGTGTAGAAAAAGATTAATATGTTCATATGACACTCTTTATTAAAATATTTACTGCAAGCTCTCGAATACTACTGTTATAGATTTCTTCAGGATAGTTTCGCACGTTATAATTATTTGCACCAATTCAGGATACCCTGTTTTACAATTTTTCATGTTATGTTATGTCAATTGACATTTTTTAAAATTGATTCTAAACTAAAATCATATTTTTTAATGTTATTATTGTATAATTTTGATAACTTTTTAAAATCTATTTTACTGTAATCCTGTTCGCTGAAATATGTTAAGAACATATCTACATTGCTTTTATCAATCGCTCCAAAGACCTCAGCTTTGAGTTCTACTCCGTCGGTGTTTTGAAAATCAATCAGATTATTGTAATCATTAATTATTATCAGCGACCAGCCACCGCACATAAAATGTCCGCCGACTGTTGTGACAAGTTCTCCTGATTTTACGGCGTTCAAACCGTCCTTAGACCAGTTCAGTCCGCCGATAAGGATATCTTTTCCCGGAACAAGGTTTTTCTCTTTAACCGCTTTAATCGCACCAAGAGCCATCGGATCGTTCGCACACCATATAAGATTCAGACCAGGATACCGGTCAAGCATACCCTTTGTTATTTCATATCCCTTAGCTTCTTCCCATTCGCCATAAACAAGCTGCTGAAGTTTAATTTTCGGGTTTTCACTTAGCAACTTTTGTAATCCGTCTTCACGTTCCTGTGATGCCGGAGTTGCTCTGCTTCCGCTTATCGCAGCCATCCTTAACTCGCTTTTAATGTTTTTTCCGGCATAATAATTCAGACGATCGGCAATTTTGTATCCAGCATCAATATTATTCGGAATCAGCGATCCTATCCATGTTGTATATTTTTCCCGAGGTATTTTTTCGGTTATCTTTTGCTCGTCAGTTAAATCGTTTAAAATCAAAAATGTTTTTACGGATTTTGACTCCGCGTAGGAAATTATTTCCGGAGCAACCGATTTTTCGTTAACCACAATTAAATAGTCTGGTTTATTTTCCCTGTCGAGAATTTTTTTCGACATTTCAATCTGTTTAATATGATTTCTTTCAGCATAAACAATTTCAAGATTTAGATCTAACTGTGCTGCAACAGCTGTCATGAAAGATGATACCATTAACCAGTAGGCTTCATCCTCTCTTCCGGGATTTACAAATGATATATTCGTTTTCTCCGCGTTATAATTATTCTTTTCAACTTCTACAGCGGTATTATTACTTTTATTTTCTTTATCATTATTTTTTGAACAGGAAGCCGTTAGAAACATTATCAATAAGCATATTATTATATTCGTTTTCATCGTAAATACCCCGATTTGTTTTATGTTTAATATCCTACTTTGTTAAAACTTGGCTGGGCAAAAAAGAAGAAAAGCCTCCGAATAATAAATATCCGTTGACTTTTCTTATCAAGGGGGACTTTATATGAAAAAGAATTGTCCTCAAGTTTAATGAATGAGCCGGCCTAAATTGCAAAGTTTTACAATTACAAAATGATATTTACCATAAATAATTTAGACAGGATATTGAATTGCGGTTCATTAGATTGTCAACTAAAATATTATTACTTTGATGCCATTTTATGAAAAAGAGATTGTAATAAGTGCTTGACATTTTACAATAATAAATTGTATAATCGCTGTATAATCAGATATTCTGATAAATAATTGGAAGTGGATATCACATGAACATAGTATTGATTATTGACGACGATCCTATTTCCCTGAAATTAATCGAAGCACAACTTCACGAACTGCGTTATCGTCTTATGACAGCGTCATCCGGCAGAACCGGTCTTGATACTGCGAGATCGCTTAATCCAGATTTGATTCTTCTTGATATTAAAATGCCGGATATGAATGGTTTCGAAGTTCTAAAAAAAATGAGAGAAGACGACATAACAAAAGATATTCCGGTTATAATGTTAACCTCTGTTAGTGATAAAGAAGTGGTTCTCAATGCCATGCATCAAGGGGTTATAGATTATATTGTTAAACCTTATAATGTTGAGCACTTAAAAGAGAAGGTTAAGGCTGGTATAAAATACAGTGCCATTAAAAAGGAAGCACTGATAATCTCTAAAGATGAGTTGGTAGTAACTTCATGGGATGCGGATTCTGTTCTGGTAACTTTCCGTTACCACCTGAAAGACAAGTACCTGCTTGAAGAAATCAAAAAATTATTCAATCCGTTTTTCATTAGAAAAATTCAGGACCGCGTATGCGTAATTGATTTGCGACCAATCGCGGAGCTTAATGGTAGTGATGTAAAAGTTCTGGAAACCGTAATTAAACTGTTAAAAGGAAAAAAGGTTGTGGTTGTCGCCGGACGGCATTACGGAACGATTGTCGCGAATTCAAATCTGGAGGACTCTGTTAAGTTGTTTGTGTCTTATGGCGATATGACAATTTTCATGCATTCGGATGGTTATCGAAATGTCCCGATTAGCTGATAATGAAAATTGAAAAGGTTATTTCAGATAATATCCCTTATCCTTATTATGTAACCGCTCTTGACGGTCAAATTACTAAATTTAACGAATCTTTTTTAACTCTAATTAATCAAAACTCCTTACGAAATATTGCCGGTTTAGAAAAAGACTTTTTTACTGTTACTATAAAAGAGTATACTCAGGAAGATATTCAAAGTCAATTAATTGACAAGGGCAGAGCGTCTTTTGACGCTGTAATGACGTTTAAAAACGGTCATAAAAAAGAAGTCCATTTCCATAAAAAAATATATCCATTCCCGATGATTGAGGAATCCGTAGTAATCAATTATCTTTTGGATAATACGGAATACGCTCTTATTAATAACATGATGAATAAATTCAGCATGATAATTGAGAACGCACCCGCTTCGATTATTATTACAGATATAAATAAAAATATTGAGTACGTTAACAGCCGTTATTTAAATCACATAAATAAATCATTTTCAGAAATTGCTGGTAAGCAATATAATCTTCTTCAGGAGAGGAGCGATATATTTTATAATAAAAATGATCTTGACAAGCTACTTTCGGAAGGAAAATCATGGAAAGGTGAAGTAAAGGAAACAATCACGGACGGCAGCGATGTATGGAAAATAGTTTCAATATCACCGGTAATGAATGATTACAGTCAGATAATCAATCTGGCTATTGTTGAAGAAGACATCACTAACCAAAAAATTATTGAAAATGATCTCAATATTTCCAGAGAAAAACTTAATACGTTGATAGACGCGATTCCCGATGTAATGTTCAGGATAAATTCCAAAGGCGAGTTGCTTGATGATTTGCTGTTCGATAAAATAATATCTGTTTTTCCAACAGATATTGCGAAACTTTCACAACCGTTGATCGACAAAGCTTTTATTACTAAGGAAATCCAGATAATGGAATATCCCGTATATTATAAGCATGACCTGAATTATTATGAAGCAAGATTTATAATCAGCGGCAGTGATGAACTGGTAGTCATAGTAAGAAATATAAGTGATAGAGTAAGAACCGAGGAGCAGCTCAAGAAAGCCAAAGATGACGCGGAAAGTGCGAACAGGGCAAAGGGCGACTTCCTGGCAAATATGAGTCACGAAATACGCACGCCATTAAACGGCATAATCGGATTTATTGATATTCTTTCACGAACAAAATTAAATAAAACACAGTATGAGTATTTCGACATTATTAAGAGCAGTTCCAAAAATCTTCTCAATATAATTAATGACATCTTGGATTTTTCAAAAATAGAACGTGGAAAACTTGAGGTTGATTATGTTCCGTTTAATTTTCATCAGGATATCGAGTCGTCTATAAGCATCTATAATGTTAAGGCCGCTCAGAAAAAAATTAATCTTTTTACATATATTGATCCATTAATACCGACAACGGCTGTTGGAGATCCGCTTCGAATCAAGCAGGTAATGGGGAATTTAATAAGCAACGCGGTGAAATTTACACCGAATAACCAGAATATTTTTATAAGTATTGAGTTGGATACAGTATCAAACGATGAATATGTAATATTGTTTTCAGTTAAAGATTCCGGTATCGGCATTGATAATCACAAAAAGAAAATTATTTTTGAGGCGTTTTCACAAGCGGACACTTCCGTTACACGTAAATACGGCGGTACCGGTCTTGGTTTAAGCATTTCACTAAATCTTGTTAAACTTATGGGCGGAAAGTTGGAACTTGACAGTGAAAAAGGCAAGGGCAGTAATTTCTTTTTCAAACTCAAATTTGAAGCTAACAGCAGCAGAAATCTCGCGGATAAACTTAAAAAACATTTTACAGACTGCCGAGCTGAATTTTTAATTAACGGCGTGGTAAGTGAATCAGAAAAGATTGTGATTAAATATCTTTCAACAGTAATATCTCTTAAAATAACCTCCGTTTCTGATAATATTATAGAAGATAATGATCGATGTGTCGCGTTTATTTCAAAAGATAACTTCGCTTTAATGAAAAACGGAATTTCCATTGCTTCAAAGATCGTTCTTGTTGCGGAATCCTGTGATTTCGATGGTATCGAATACTCCTCTAATATTAAAATCCTTCATCATCCAATGGATCTTACAAAAATTATCTCGATTATCAATGAGATGTTTAATAAACCTGAAATTATTGTCAGAGAAAATTTTCGGGATAAACCAAAGTATAACGCCCGGATTCTCGTTGCCGAGGATAATGTAATTAACCAGAAACTGATGCAGACTATGCTGAATGAAATCGGAATAATTTCCGACATAGCGATTAATGGTCTCGACGCATACGATAAATTTTTATATAGAAAATACGACTGTATATTAATGGACATAAACATGCCGGTCTGCGATGGTATGGAATCAGCGAAAATGATTAGAGATTATGAAAGTGATAACGATATGTCACACACACCCGTTATAGCACTTACGGCTAAAGTTTTCAAAGATGATATCTCAGAAATTATAGAATCCGGAATCGATGGTTACATTTCCAAGCCGGTTATTTTGGATGATGTTGTTGCGGAGCTGAATAAGTATCTTAACCCGGAAATGTCCGATACTCTAAATCCAGTCGCTGATGATGTTAACGATGTGGATGCAATAAGCTCTACACCACCAGACGATCCGGATAAACTATATTATAATGTGAAAGATGTTTCCGCCAAGCTTGGTGTTCCGGAAGACTTTCTTGCAGAACTACTGCCGGAGTATTATCAGAATTTTGAAAATATTATTTCACTTCTAAGCATTGCTGTTGAAGAATTTAATTTTATTGAAATTGAAAACCTTTCTCATAAACTTAAAGGGATGGCTGGAAATTTGCAGTTTATTAAGGTTTTTGAAATACTTAAAAATATGGAGGAGCTGTCAAAAAATATGGAGAATATTGATTATAGAAAATTGCTTGATCAGGCTGTATCGATTAATGATGACTATAAAAGTATGATATTAAAAAAATAATTCAAACTCTTAAACAATAGCCTAATTATAAAGAACTAGTTGACATAAATATTAGTTTATGGATTATTTGAGTAAAGAGTTCGGTCGTTTGAGAATTGAGTTGAGAATAAAGTTGAGAATAAAGTCTTAAATATTAAAAATAGGAATTGAAAAATGATTAGTAATTACATGACTTCCGACGATGTTACTTTCGAAATAACTGGAAACGATAAATTTGAAATAATCAGCAAAATGGTGGAATTTTTGCAGAAGAGGGGTAAGATTGATGATTATAAAGAAGTCCTCAGTGCGGTAATATCGCGTGAGAAAATTCGCCCGACAGGTCTGCAATATGGAATAGCGATTCCGCACGGTAAAATAAATAAACTTGAAAAAGTGGCGATGGCAGTAGCAAGGCTCGATAATCCGGTTGATTTTCAGTCTATAGACGGCAAGCTATGCAGACATATTGCAATTATCATAGCTAAAAGAGAAGATGGTGCACCAGCTCATATAGCGGCTCTTAAAGTAGTGGCTAGACCCTATTTAAAGGAAGAATCTATTAATCGTCTGGATGCCGCTAAAACACCGGAGGAGTATTTTAAACTATTAGTGGAGTGTGGAAATGAATAAGGTATACATATCATTATTAATAGCAGTTATACTTTCATTGTTTATGGCGCAATTTGGATATAGCTTATTTGCACTGGGTTTTATTCTAATATCGGCAATTGGATTATTGTCTTTAGCGGAGGAAGGCGGGGCAAAATCCAAAATTATAGTAACCTATGTTTTGGGATTGACCGCGGTGTTTATATTTGTCTGTCAAAATGGTATAGGAGCATCTCCTACTGGAGCGATAACCGATGGTTTCAAGGTAATATCCGGAACAATCCACTTAAACATATTTATTTTCTTATTGGGATTATATGTTTTTGTAAACTGCATATCGTATTCGGGTATTATTGGTGAGTTATCCTGGAAAATTGTAAAAATTTCTGATGGGAAACTTCCGATAATTCTTGTTGTAATAATGTTTTTGACCTCTATTTTGTCGGGAATTTTTGACGGTGCGACCGTAGCATCTATAATGGGGATTATTACATTGACGATATTATTGTCCAGCGGAATGAAGCCCTCTGAAATTACAATGGTTATGCTGCTGCTGGTAGTCTGCACAAATGTCGGCGGTGTATGGTTTGTTCTTGGTGAACCCACGAATATCCTTGCTGCGGAAAAACTCGGAATAAGCCCTGGTTTTTTTGTAAAATACGCCACTCCATTTGCCGTCGTTTCAATAATTTTAAGTTCGATATTCGCATATAGATTGTCGGCAAAGAAAGAAAAAATCAGCAACAGTAGACCTGAATTAGAGGTTCTTCTTGAAGGTGTAAGTTTAAAAAGGATTCACTCGGGGCAGGGATCTTTATTGGACACTATGATAAGTTTCGGTGATATTGA
>CAYLTM010000005.1:22266-34220 GCA_964386495.1 uncultured Leptospirales bacterium | reverse complement strand
AATATCGAAAGAATGATCGAAAAGAAATCGAGGAAAATATCGAAAAAGGTATGCCTGATTTTGAAGCTGCACTGGCAGCAGGTGTAAAACGAGAAATTGTTCACAAGGCGTTATCTGTAAATCTAAATTCGGAAGAGCTGTCAAATGGCTTAATAAACTATTGGTATTATACTCAGAAAAATGATCCAATGGCGAATATAATAATCGGCGATCTTTTAGAATATGTTCGTGCAGAATATAAGAAAAGAAGTTCAAGCCGATTCTTTGTTATTACTGCAGGTATAATATTGCTGGGTCTTCTAGGAATGCATGCGGTATATACGTGGATACCTACTTGGGGATCAACGATTGTTGGAGGATTAATTGCGTTTATCGGCATACCGAATAAAGCGAAAAAAAATATTCTGAAACACGCGTGGCATGACTTGTCGGAAGCTTTTTTTCTTGTCGCGTTGTTTTCAATAATATCCTTGATAAACATTACTGGCGGTTTTGCAATTCTGGGAGAGAAGCTTGTAAATTTAGGTGATACAGCTGTAGTGGGAATCGCGATATTAATAGGGTCAAGTTTGCTAAGTGCGGTCGCGGATAATATAGCGGTAATGGACGTTATAACAAATTTGATTACGACCAGTGAACACTGGCAGTTTTTCGCACTGTCAGCAATAATCGGTACAGCTCTTGGAGGTTTCTGCTCGCCAATAGCGTCAGTACAGGCTATTATTCTTTGCACTTTAATAAGACGAATTTCGAGAATAACATTTAAGGACTGGGTTATAAAAATAGCATTGTTTTATGTAATATTATTAATTCTATATATTGGAATGTTGTTTTTTATTGATTACATTGGTATAATCCCAGTCGGTGAATATAAACCAAAGACTCTGTAATGCGTAAATATGAATGTCCGCGAATAAGAAAGAAACTTGTACGTGAACATTCAAGGTTCATATTTACTGAAAGTTGCTGTGCATAACAAAACCCGATCAAAAACCTTAAACGATTATATTATTTCCCGCCCCGCTGACATCCATAACATAGCAATAGGATCGGCGGGGATTATCGTTAACTACATGGATTAATTACAAATAAATCGTTTTAATAAAATTGACAATTCTACAATATAAAGTCAAAGAACAACAAAACTAATCGCTGATAATATTTTTTACTTTACTTTATTATTGTAAAATTCGCAATAATCAGGTTGTCGTATAATCTTTGACATCTTGAATATAATTAGCATCGATGCCGAATTAGGAAATTTATTATGTACAAACACTTTTTTGCGTTAATACCGATAGTATTGTTTTATTTTATATATTTCCGACATTTTAAAAGATCAAAATATTTCACTGAAGCGAAACCGAATATTTTGAAACAGTTTGAAGCGTTGTTATTTGGTGTAAGTGCGGCATTGGCATTAATAATTATCGGCAGTCTGTACAAGTATACAATAGTAAAGGAATCGGTAGTTGTCCAGAGTTTTTTATATGCGGCATTCATCGAAAAGCTGGTAGCGGTATTCGCCATAAATATTCTTTTAAAAAATTATAGAAACTTCAATTTAACGGAATCGATTTTAACGGGGATTATATTCGCCTTGGGGTTTTCAGGTATAGAGAATTATCAATATGGTCAAGTGTATGGACAATCGATAATTTTAATACGCACAATATTTTCAGTTCCGATGCATATAACAACTTGCGGAATAATAGGCTTTTACCTTGGGATTAATCGATACCACACAAAGACTTATCACAAAATAATTAATCTTATAAAAATGGCAGTAATAACAATCGGTGCTCATGGAAGTTTCGACTACATACTATTGAGTAAAACCGATAATTCAATATTTCTTCCGGTGGTAATGATAGTTTCGGTTGTCATACTTGAATTAAAGCTGAGTTTTAGTTATTTAATTCCGCCTAAGCATAAATTGGATAACGAAAAAATCACTTATGAAGATTTTCTATCAGTTCGTAAACAGACCCGTAATGAAAACTGGATTTATCGATCCATGGGAAAAACTGATGTCAAAGAAATTCCATTTTTCAAGTGGGAAAATGATTTTGTTAAACCTTTTCTGATTATTGTATTTTTGATAATAACACTATTCGGAGTAAATTATAAAAACATATTTCTCGACATTATAAATATCGTATTAAACGATAATGAACAGGTGATCACTTTTTTATATTTTCCGTTTTCAATGATGATTACCATTGTAATTGTTGGAATCATTAATCCGGAATATTTTAAAAACAGTCTTCTGAAAATTCCAATGATTATAGAAGTTGTAATTAATCCCCATCGTGATACTGAAGAAACATATATTACTTATGATCTAAATTTTGATAATTGTTTTATAAAAGCCATAGACTCTGTTGAAAACGCCAGAACTTTTGAGGTACGGTTTGTCTGCGGAAAATCGATGTCTCCAATAATATCTGTAAAGAAGTCCTGGGAAAATTTCACAAATACTGAACTGCCCTTTGGAAATTTGATCTCTCCAATGAATATAGATTTCCGATTCACAAAATTTCTATTTCATTATTATATGATCCGATATTTTTTCGGAATATCTTTTCTTTTTAAATTACCAGGCTTTAAGAAAGTGCGTAAGTATTTTGTTAAACCGCAATCTATAATGAAAACTAAACTTTGTGTACCGGCAGGATCGGCGATTTATAAAGAAGGCGAACACGCGAAAAGTTTTTTTCTAATAGAAAGCGGGGAAGTAGGCTTCTACAAAACGATGTGGACAGACGTTGATGATAAAGTAATGTTTTTAACAAAAGGTGATATTTTCGGGGAAACGGATATTGTTGGAAATAATATTCGAACAATGACCGCAATCGCTGAAACGGAATGTAATCTGTCAATGGCTGATATATCCGAGCTGAAAATTTTAATAACAACAGACCCGGATTTCGCGTATCAGATAATTCTAACTCTTTCAAAACAGATAAAACTTCTCAATAAAAATTTTAATCAATACATTCAAATGAATAAATACAGCGGAAAAAAATGATATGCCCGCCTAATAAAACTCATGCTCAGTATCTTTCTCGAACTGATGTTTTTTATTTTCTTCATCGAATGTGAATTTTATCGGATACTGCCCGTCGAAACATGCTGTGCAGAAACTCTTATCCTTCTGGTCTATAGATTCTAATAAAGAATCCACTGTCATATAACTCAAAGAATCAACTCGCAAATATTTACGAATTTCTTCCAGAGTATGAGTCGCGGCTATCAGTTCGCTTTGTGTTGGAATATCGATTCCATAGAAACACGGGAATATTGTTGGCGGTGCTGAAATTCGCACATGAATTTCCGTAGCCCCCGCGTTTTTAAACATTTTGATAATTTTACGCATAGTCGTTCCGCGCATTATTGAATCATCCACGAGAATGACTCGTTTATCCTTTACAGCGGATTTCACCACATTATATTTTATTTTCGCGCCGAAGTCGCGGATTTTTTGGGTCGGCTCGATAAAAGTTCTACCGATATAATGGCTCCTAATCATGCCCTTTTCAAAGCGAATGCCCGACTGCATTGCGTAACCAAGTGCAGCACTGATAGATGAATCCGGTATAGGAACAACGATGTCGGCTTCAACAGGCGCGATTTCCGCAAGTTTTTTCCCTAGCTGCACGCGCATCTGATGAACTGATGTGCCGAAGACAATACTGTCTGGTCTTGAAAAATATATAAATTCAAAAACACATAGAGATTCTTTTTTCTTAGGAAAAGGAAAGTATGAAACGATGCCGGTTTTAGAGAACTCTATAAGTTCGCCAGGTTCTACATCGCGGACATATTCAGCGTCAATAATATCGAAAGCACAGGTCTCCGAAGCTACGACCCATGAGTCACCAAGCTTGCCGAGTGCTAACGGACGAAAACCATTAGGGTCGCGAACCGCGTACATAGTGTCGCTGTTCATCACCAGCAGTGAATACGCACCGGAAACTTTACTTAACGCGTCAATCAAAGCGTCTTTGAAATTGTCAATTTTAGATTTCGCCATCAAATGAACTATAACTTCGGAATCGATAGATGTCTGGAAAATATGACCTTCATCAACTAAAGAATCGCGGATAATATCAGTATTAACAAGATTTCCATTGTGGGCAAGAACGATAGGACCAAGTCTGGACTCCGCGCGTAACGGCTGGGCATTCCGTAGATATGAAGAACCTGTTGTGGAATAACGGTTGTGCCCAATTGCCATATTGCCGAGCAGGTTGCTGAGATGATATTCTGTAAAAACATCAACGACCTTACCCATACCGGCATGCCGATATATTCTATATCCATCGGAGGAAGCGATTCCTGTAGATTCCTGACCTCTATGCTGTAGAGCATATAAGCCCAAATATGCCAGATTCGCGGAATACTGATTACCGAAAACACCAAAAATTCCGCATTCATCTTCCGGTTTGAAATTATTGTTAAACTTGTCCATCAATCTATTTTTCATAAAACTTCCGTTTATTAAAATACGGCATAATCAACATTATTGTTCAAATTACACAGCCGTAAAATATTTCAAAGATCTGTAACGTTAGTCAGAGTTTACTACACGTTCCGCTTGAACTGCAAGGTATTTTACAAGCGATTGTTCGCTGATATGTCCAAGGTTAACCAGAATAATTCCGATTAATCCGCCTTCCTTTTTTTGAATATCCAAAGCTTCATCTAGCTGCTCGCGAGAAATTTCGCCATGATCTAAAAGAATATCACCCAATAACTGTTTTGCCATAAAATCCTCCTATAGTGAAATTGTTAAATATCGGCTTCTGCCGTGATACTTTCGCAAAAAAAAGCATTTACACATTGTCCAATTAACATCTCTGAATGACAAGTAATTAATTACACGAATTTTCGTCAATAATGAATATTCCGGCAAACTGTGATTTACCAAAATATTACATTTGTGAAACATTTGGAATATTCATCTCGATGATTTATATTAAGCGTTCAATTATATGTTACTTTTTGTTGGATTTTTTGTCTTTCTCGGGTTTTTCAAAAGGAATATTTATTTTATACATTTCATACCGTTCAGTAATTTTTTTCACATATAGAAAGGTTTCCTCCCCACGGCAGTAACCATAATTTACAACCGGGTCATTATAGTATTCAGGATTAGACAATTTCAAAATATAAGAATCAACATTTTTATCCCAAATAAATTTATTGGCTCCATATTTTTCAGCGAGATTCTGAGCGTCTTTCACATGACCAGTACCGGCATTATATGAAGCCAGAACAAACTTTATTAGATTCTCATCATCCGTGATTATCGGTTTCCAGTAAACCATTAGCTCGGACAGAAATTTGGTGCCGCCCTTTAGGCTCTCCTCCGGATCGTAGCGGTTAGAAACGCCCATCATTTTTGCCGTCGCCGGCATGAGCTGCATCAACCCGCCCGCACCCGCCCACGACTTCGCGTTTGGATTAAATCTAGATTCCTGGTAAATAATAGCCGATATAAGCCGCCAATCAAAATTAATCTGCTGAGCGTAGGATCTCACAAGATCGTCATAATCAGAAATCGATGTAATGCTGTCCGGTTTTAAACTGAAAGCGATTTGTTCTTCAAGAACACGATTGATTCGGTAATATTTTTCATACAACTGGTTTATGCTGCCATTCTGTTTGTTCTCCAGTATCCATTTGTTAATATATTTCAGAAGTTCGGGTGATTCCCTTCGCACCACCCAGGCGATTCTCTGCGGAAAACTCACAGGAGTCTCAATGTCGATATTCGGGTAATAAAACCTGTTAACCATCGCCACAGTCTCATCCGCGATAGTGTAGCTTATTTTACCTTCAGACACCATTCTGATTAAATCTTCCTCGGAATAATCGTTCGTCATAGTCTTGATTTTGATGTCACCGCCGATTTCGTCGGATAAATTTTTTAGACGATCGGTGTAATGTGATTTGTTGCAGACTACAACTTTTTTACCGATGAGGTCTATAGGATTGCGAATGATTACGGCATTTCCGTCAATACGCTGCACTAGCACCTGTTTGACAGTAATGAAGTGATCGGTAAAATCGTATTCCTGCATTCTCTTTTTTGTGATCGCCAGATTAGACGCGACAATGTCGCCGTTTCCTTGATTCAATATATCGATAATAGGAGTGTCATTATCATTAAGTTTGATTTCTAAAGCAACATCCATGCTCTCGGAAAGTTTTTTCAATAGTTCATATTCAAAACCAAGAGGTTCGCCCTTGTAAATAAAATAACTGTTAATGCTGTATGAAGTAACCGCTACAATCTTTTTCTTTTTTTGGATTTTTTCAATTGTTATTCCTGACATTTTATCAAGAATTCCAAGGCATGAAATTCCAGACAATACGCATATAATAATTATCAATAAAGTATTTTTCATGATTGGTATTTCTCTTCCAGCATTTTGAGATTTTCGTAGAATTTAATTTTTTCATTGATTTTCATTTTTCTGAAGGCTAGAGCCACATGATCTTTGCCGATTCTTAAAACCGGCGCGGATAACTCAAACTTGATACCATTCATAATTATCTGAACATTAACCTCGTCGGATATTTTAACATCGTTGTTTTTCCATTTTAGTAACGCGCCGTTATTAGTCAGATTAATGGTTTTCATTTTTTTCCCGTTAATACTGATAGGGAGCTTTATAAGACGGCGTATGCCGCGTCGCCAACCCGATTTTCTATTAAAAAGATATGGCGCGGAAACATCCTTGCTTGTAAAATAGATAAATATCACAGTTCCGATGAAAGCGTTAACAATTGGGTGAAAATTAAGAATCTGTGCCGCAATAGTAAACCGGATTAGGTGATACACAATGTAAGAAAGTAGAATAATTAGTATTGCGAAATAACCAGCTTTATTAATTTTGCTGATTAAAATAATCAACAAAATTGAAGCAACCGCGGTAATCAGGGTTTCGATTCCAGTAAATTTAAAAGATAAACTGCTTAAAGAGAAAATATTTTCTTTTGATGACAACGACAAAAATAATTTATAAACCGGCAAAAATATAATCGCCGCAATTACAATATACATACCCGCGGGATAACATTCTCTTTTTCTTCGGTTAAATAATGGAAGTTTACGATAGTTATACTTCATATAGAATTACTCGTTAATGAATTATACATATTGATATACGCAAATATTACAATTGAAATTGCCGGAACAACACCAATAATAAAAAAAAGAAAACCGGCGGAAATAATAATCAAAGAGAAAATACTGAACAATATAACTGTAAAAGAATTTTTCCTGCTGATATTCCAGCTTTCAAAAAAGGCATCTGAAAAATTATTTTTCCCGACAATAAGCAAAATAGGAACAAAAAAAGATCTTATATAAAACCAGACAATGACGATTATTGATAAAACAAGTTCCAGTCTTCTTTCTGGAGAATAATCAAAAAAATATCTTAACTGTTTAATAATCAACTGATAAAAAAGAAACATAAGAAAAAAATATACAGCGTAACTGAAAAACCATATATAGCCTCTATAAATTTGAGCAAGGCGGCCAGCGAGATTTTTAGAGCTGGAAATATGATAATATAAAAGCCCCGACGTAAAATAAGAAATAAATGGAAACGCGAAAACTACTAGAAATATTTCCTGAAGCCGTCTGGTGTAAAATAAGTTTATCGCGATCACCGCGCCTAAATATGAGACATACAGTACTATCGAGAAAAACAAAAGGTTGACTCTGAATAGCTGCAAATAATTTCTGAAGAAGTTTCTAATCCCGAACGAGAAGGATGCGATGATCAATTTCATACATTCTCCACACTGCAAGAATAATTTGACGAACTGTATTGATATTATCATTTTTAGCGAATTAAAAAGTCAATCAGTTTATTGAGTCAGTTATTAATTATTTGAAGACCGTCATCAAGATTACCGGTAATTGGCTGGTGATGTTTTTTGCATTAAGTGTTGGGGTTTTTCTATGTTTTGGTTTTTTTCCAAAAAATAGTCCATATCCCCCCTGTTTTCATGTCGTCCCTGCGAAGATCCCAATCCGAAACTTCATAGTTAAGCAAAATCTCTTTGATTTCGGACAGTATTTTATCCAGAAAAAGATCAATAGCTTTCGCGAGTAAAAAAGACACAGAGAATTTGAAAAACTTCCGCATATCCGTGAACAACTCATAATCAACATCCTCAAAGAAAACAGTCAATGTATCCCAATTCTTATCGGGATCAATATCCTGATATTTTACCGCGGAAAACTTTTTCACATTATAATTCCCATCTTTTAAGATTTTCCGCATCAAAAGAACTACAACATCATTAACCGATAACTCATTAACTTTCGAAAAATTTTCAAGTAAAGACAACTTCTCAATATTAATATTAACAGACGATTTAATCATAAAGAACTCCGATTGTATATTATTTTAGCGGGTTGTCAACAATTGCAGAAAATAACCCTCTATTAATATATACGATCGAAAATCTAAAATGAAGAAAAAAAGTTGTGATTTTTTCATGAAACTCAAAAATATTTTCTCTGACACCATTTTCATATAGATAAAAGTAACTCTTGACAATATAATAAACATATCAAAAAAATGTAGAAGAAGAAAATTTCGAACGAACCAAAGAGGCTCTTTGTGAGTATTGGATTATTAAAAATAAGATCCCATGTTATTTGCATATTGATTATATACGCCGCAATACTAAGCTCCTGCACGCAAAGCTATTCCGGGAAAATACCGCCAAAGGCGGACAAAGGTATTCTTGATCTGCGTGACTGGGATTTTAAAAAAGACGGTTCTGTTAAACTGGAAGGCTCATGGGAATTCTATTGGGATCAATTGTATTCTCTTAGCGAATTAAATTCCGAAATCGTTCCGAAAACTTTTGGGCTGATTACGGTTCCTTCGATTTGGACTTCAAAGAAAATTGGAAGATCCCACCTGCCGGTCAAAGGCTTTACCACTTATAGATTAAAAATTCTCCTGCCGGAAAGTAATGATACGCGTCTATCTATTAGAATACCTTCGATTGACACTACCTACCGGTTAGCCATTGAGGATAAATTAATTTTTGAAAACGGCAGTGTCGGGACAGAAGTGTCGGCATCAAAACCTGTTTATTACGCTCCAGTAAATAGGGAAATTCAGCATGCTCCGGAATTAAATATCATCGTCACTATGTCAAATTTTCATTATCCACGACCAGGTATGAGAGACTGTTTAGTGATTAGTGATTCCGAAAGTTCCGCGAAAGAGTCTGAACATTTGCTGGTACTCGACATGTTCCTAATCGGTGCGATATTTCTTATGGCAATGTATCACGCGGGTTTGTATTATCTTAGACGTTCTGACCGTTCAGCGTTGTATTTCGCCTTACTCTGTCTGTGCACGTTATGCAGACTCATGGTTACCGGCGAAGGTTATGCTTATCGTTACACGTGGTTTAGCTGGAGCGTCGGGACAGCGGTTGAGTACATTACATTCTATGGCTGCGGAGTAACCTGTGCACTATATATATTTTCTTTATATCCGAAGGAAGTTTCGGAAAAAATAATCAAGCTAATGCTGATTGTCAGTTTATTTTTCACGAGTTTGGTTATTTTGACACCAGTAATGTTTTACGCGAAAACACTGTTTTTATTCAACATCTTTGTGGGACTTATGATAATATATTTTATATATCTTCTATCAATAGCAGTTATACGTAAAAGAGAATCCGCGAAAATCTTTACTGTAGGTGCATTATTTTTATTTACTACTATAATAAACGATCTTCTGTTTAATTATCGTCTGGTTCACACTGCATATATCATGCCCTATGGGCTTTATTCTTTTTTCTTTGTGCAGTCATTCCTTCTATCGAGTAAATTTTCCAGGGCATTTAACGCTGTCGAAGATCTTTCAAGAGAACTTGAAGACAAAGTTAAAGATCGCACTTATGAACTTGAGCTTGAACGTAATAAGCTAGAGCATAGCAATACATTAATGGAAAAGGAAATTTTGCTGGCCCGTAAGATTCAGGAATATCTTATTCCGCAGAAAAGTCCAGCTCCCTACATAAACTGTATTTATAGACCAATGATGCAGGTCGGCGGTGATTTTTATGATTTCATACGATTCCGCGATCCGCATAAAACGGGAATATTTTTAAGCGATGTCTCCGGACATGGTGTGCCGGCAGCCTTTATAACATCGATGATAAAATCAATACTGCTGCAGGCTGGTGACAAAAAAGACAATCCCGCTGAAATGATGACTTATATAAACGAAGTCCTTTACAATCAGACCGGTGGATATTTCTGCACAGCCTTTTATCTGATTTTTGATAAGTCCGACCGTTCAATAACCTACGCAAACGCCGGGCATGACAGACCACTGATAATTTCTGATGATGGCATTAACTTTCTTGAAGGAAAACGTAGCGTGCCTGTCGGAATGTTTTCCAATGAAGAACTTGAAGAGGGAGAAAAAAAATGTGTAACAGAAAAAGAAATTCTTCCTGTTAACAGCAAGCTCCTGATTTACACCGATGGGCTTACGGAGACGAGAGCAGAAATAGGCAGTAATCAATTTTTCGAGGAAACCGAATTAAGGAAGTCTATAACCGAGCTAAGAAATCACCCCGGTCGTGAATTCACTGCTGAGTTATACCAACGTCTTGTAAATTTCCGCGGCAGCGAAAATTTCGAGGATGATATCTGCATAATTTGTCTTGATGTGGATTAAATATTTTTCACTAACTTGCCGTTAAAAATTTCCTATTGCAGAAATAATTATTAAATTGACACAAGCATTGAACTTTCATATTTGAATATAATTTTGATATTTATATTAGGTTGATTAATCATGGGGAAAATACGCCACCGAATTCTTTTCATATATTTATTCCTTTGTGTGTTGATTTTCTGTCTGCTTGGCGTTGGAATTTATCTTATGAGCGTCAAAGTTTTTGTTAAAAGTTTTATTGGTCATCATTACAGTATAGCAACTCACATTGCCTCTTCCCTCGACGGTAAAATTCACTCAACCTTCAAATCAGAAAATGATATTGAAAATCCCGATTATCAGCATTATTTTAAATACCTTACAGATGTAATTAAGTCAGAGGAGAATATTACATATCTTTATACTTTAAACTATGATTATGATACTAAAAAACTCATTTACGCATTGGATCCATATCCGATAACACAGGATACTATCTGGTTTGAAAGCAAATACTTCGGACTTGAAATCTTTCTCAAAAAAGGCAAAATGATTGTGAAGTATGACAGTCTTCAGCATTCGAAAGATTTCACCATAGATTATTTTGGTAAACAGTTTAATATAAAAATTGCTAATCATAAATATGGATCGGACTTATATATAAATAATAAAAAATTATTATCAGCTGATACACAAAATTCTGTAACATGGAATACTCCATCCGGAATAATTGAACCAGAGCAGGAAGTTTCCTGCAAAATTACGATCAAAAAAGAGGAAATTGATTTATATTATTATTTTAGTAAAAAAGGGGAACTTTCTACAGTTCCCGGTGTTGAATTTCAGGAGGACGCGGAAACCATAAGAATTATAATTGACTGCATTGAAAACGGAAAAAATTACATAATGACAGAACCAAAAAAAATTGCTTATGGTTCATTTTTAATGATTATATCTCCTATTAGGGCTGACAGCGGTAAAAATGTTGGTGTGCTTGTTCTGGATATTAGTCTTCATACTGTCACTAAATATAAAGGTTCACTATATATCATGTTTTTTTCTGTTTTTTTTATTGTACTGCTAATATCATTTATAATATCGTTCATCTTTGCTAGGTATATTACCAAACCGATTGAGGATTTATCCAAAGCTGTAAATGACATTGAAAACGGAAATTTTAAAACAAAAGTAAATGTTAAACGAAATGATGAAATTGGAAATCTCGGTAAAAGC
>CAYLTM010000005.1:19979-22256 GCA_964386495.1 uncultured Leptospirales bacterium | reverse complement strand
CTTAACTCAGCTAACTCAAAATTTGTTCCAAAGGAAATTCTGACATTTCTTAACAGGCAGAATATTATCGACCTGAAGCTTGGTGATAACGCTTTTAAGAAAATGACGATAATGTTCACTGACATCAGAAATTTTACCAGCATGTCTGAAAAGATGAATCCTCAGGAAAATTTCAAATTTATCAATTCATATCTTACCAGGATGGGACCAATCGTAAGAAATAATTCAGGTTTCATCGATAAATATATTGGCGACTGTATAATGGCACTCTTCCCGGATATCGCGATAAACGCTGTAAAAACCGCTGTAAAAATGAAAGAAATTCTGAAGGAGTATAATATTCATCGGGAAACAGTGGATTATCCGGAAATTAAAATCGGTATCGGTATTCACACTGGAAATCTGATGATAGGTATTATCGGTGAAAATGAAAGATACGAAGGAACAGTTATATCTGACGCGGTTAATCTGGCATCAAGACTTGAAGGATTGACAAAAATTTACGACTGTGCTATAATCGCAAGCGAACCTGTGATTAAGAATCTTCCACCGGACAGCGGTTTCAATTATCGCATTATAGACCTTGTCAGGGTTAAGGGAAAAAATGTTCCTGTCAATATCTATGAAATCTTCGATGAAGATGATCCCTATATTATGGATTTAAAAATTGCAACAAAGGATAAACTAACTGAAGGAATCAATATTTTCAGAAATAGTGATTTCGATGGTGCTCTTAATATTTTTAATGATCTTATAAGAATATTTCCATCGGATACCATAATTAATATTTACAGGGATAGATGTTATCACCTGTTAAAAACCGGTGTCGGTGCTGAGTGGGACGGAACATATGGATATTCCGAATAATAGCATAATCTGTATATGACAATACATGATAAACTTTTCAAATACTTGTCAATGCTGCTTCCGGTGGTTTCTGTATTAATCGGATTATATATTTTCAGTAATGCTATAGCAGCAATCATATTATATCATACCGGAATAATTTCTTTATTGATTGTTTCAAAAAAAACCTCTTTATTCAAAGAAGTCTTAAAAGGATTGAATCCGTTAACTTTAATATTGCTGCTTTTTATTGAACCATTGTTTGGAATAATTTTATATTATATCTGGCCATTACTAATGAAGGATGGTCTGATTTTCATTCAGCAGCTCAATGGCTTTGGATTAAACGTCAATAATTGGTTCGCATTTATTATATATTTTTCTATAATAAACCCTTTCCTTGAGGAAGTGTTCTGGCGTGCATACCTTAACAACAGCAAGTATCGAATTGTCGAAATCCGGGATCTTGCATTTGCAGCTTATCATATATTTGTTCTTGTATTTTTTGTTAATGTCCAATGGCTCATTATCGCGTTTATCTCTCTAACTTTGTTATCTATGATTTATAGATTTTTCAGCATAAAGTTCAGGGGATTACTAATTCCTTTTATCTCGCATGCTATTGGCGATATCTGCATCATTATTGCTGCCACAATCAGGTTATGAACAGCAATAATGACGCGAAGATTCTTGATTCTATTTTTTATTGATTGTGATGACAGTTTGTGTGGACTTAACCCTATATTCAGGCTGTCGATTTAACTTCTATGTCGATTGATACAGGATGTTTTAATCGACATCCTGATTAAAACATATCAAGCTGCATAATCTCTTCCGGTTCATATTGAGTATCTATAATTGAATTAATCTGACCATCCGAGTTTTTTCCGCATCCAAAAATCTTATAGTCTTTGTTTAGAGCAATGAAGAAATCCGGTCCAGCCGCAACCTCTAAAACATCTTTAATGTCTTTTAATAGTACTGGTTCATACTTACTTTCAGATGTTCCGTCACCAAGCTGTCCGCTGAAGTTTCCTCCCCATGTGTATACCTGACCTTTTTCAGTTAATGCGACTGAAAAAACTTCCTTTTCTGACCGCCGGCTGAGACACCAACAATATTTTTCAATTCCGCGACATTAGATGGAGTTAATATGCATGAGGTCGCGTCAATATTCCCTTCTGAATCTTTAACGCCTAAATTACCGGAAATATTATTTCCCCATACGTAAACCGATCCATCATCTTTTACCGCTATGCAATGCGATGTTCCAGCAGAAATCTGTCTTACATTTTTGATAGATTCTATTTTCACCGGAACAGTAGATGATATCTGAGAGCCTATTCCAAGCTGTCCATAATTATTGTTTCCCCATACCCATAAATTATTATCTTCATCAACCGCTACACAATAACTTCCGCCCGCACTTAT
>CAYLTM010000005.1:19358-19969 GCA_964386495.1 uncultured Leptospirales bacterium | reverse complement strand
AGAGGTTTCATGCAAAACCAACTCTTCAAATTAAAATTCAACGTGAAATCGCATTAATGAGGTTGGTTGATCATCCTCATCTTTTAAAGCTTGTTGATATTTTAGAAAGTCCTGATATTTTTTTCGGCACATTGGAATTATTGTATGTTCCATCGCCAAGTTGACCAAAATAATTGTCACCCCATGCCCAGACATTTCCATCAAGGTCAACAGCATAGGAACTGTCACCTCCAGCGGACACATGCCTTATATCGTTTAATTTTTCTACTTCGATCGGCTTGGTATTGTTCACATTTGTACCAGTACCAAGCTGCCCATAGAAATTATCACCCCATGCCCAAACGGTTCCATCCTGGCTTAAACAAATTGAGTGTTTTCTGCCTAGGTCAACAACTACACCGACAAGATCTTTATCAACTTTTTGTACGGAAATCACAATGTCGGATTTGCCTGATCCCAACTGTCCTGAATCATTTCTGCCTTTTGTATGAACTTGTCCGTTGATATCAATTACAGCGATATGTCCATGTCCAGCGTCGATTGTCGGGCTATAGTTTCCAAAAGCCAGGGAGTCTTTAGCAGCATCGCCGCATGATACCGCCATTACCGCC